>CALWBC010000257.1 GCA_944375755.1 uncultured Mediterraneibacter sp.
ATGTTGTGAACATTCCGCCGGAGGTAAAACACTGGCACGGAGCGGCAAAGGACAGCTGGTTCCAGCATCTTGCCATCGAGGTGCCGGCGGAAGGCGCGTCAAATGAGTGGCTTGAGGCGGTCAGCGATGAGGAATATTCCAGACTGAAATAACAGGAGGCGTTTGTCATGACAGAAGCGGCAAAAGAATATTATCAGAAATTATTTCCGGGACAGGAGTCTGAATTCGCGCAGACCGATCCGGAGTTCACAGAGTTTTTTACAAATTTTTCCTGCGATGAAGTGGTGAATCAGGATGATCTGGATGACAGAACACGCATGATGGCGATTTTGTCAGCGCTTCTCGGATGTCAGGGAATCGATGAGTTTAAAGTGATGCTTCCGGGAGCGCTGAATGCGGGAGTGACACCGGTTGAGGTAAAAGAGATCGTTTACCAGGCATGCGCTTACCTTGGAATCGGAAGAGTCCGTCCGTTTTTGACGGCTGTCAATGAGATCTTCGAGCAGAGGGGCATCGCGCTTCCGCTGGAAGGACAGGGAACGACGACTGTTGAGGATCGCGTGGAGAAGGGTGAGCAGGCTCAGGTGGATATCTTCGGCGATGGCATGAAAGGATTCTCCGCATCAGGGCCGGAGGAGAGCCGCCATATCAACCGCTGGCGTTCCGGCAACTGCTGTGGTGATTACTACACCCGGACCGGACTTGACTACAGACAGCGGGAGATGATTACTTTCTGCTTTATCGCGGCACAGGGGGGATGTGAACCTCAGCTTACCTCCCATGCGGCGGGCAACATGAAGGTCGGAAACGACAAGGCATTCCTGATCAAAGTTATTTCCCAGTGCCTGCCATATATCGGATACCCGAGGAGCCTGAACGCGCTCCGCTGTGTCAACGAGGCGGCTGCACAGCAGTAACAGGGAGAAACTTGCAGGACAGGATTTCATAGAACAGACAGAGAAATGACAGACAGAATATCTCAGACAGGGCGGGGCGGATATACCACATTGCAGCCTGCTTGTGTGAAACAGAGATGTTCTGTCTGTTATTTATGTGTAAAGAGTCTGCTATAAGTCGCATTTCTCTCTGGATATTAAACGAGCTGTGATGTTATAATAAAAGCATCAGGTTCGCCTGAAAAGAGGGACAGGTTTGTCACAATGTTTGCAGGAAGGACATTCCTACTCTGGAACGCCGTTCCGTTTTTGCATCAAAGCGGTCTCCGGCGCCTGTTCCGCAAGTATACATGGAAGGATTTATCCGGAAAGGAAAGATTATGAGGAAAACAAAGATCATATGTACGTTAGGACCTTCAACTGACAAAGAGGGGATCATGGAAGCCCTGATCAGGGAAGGCATGGATGTGGCACGTTTCAACTTTTCACATGGATCGCACGAGGAACAGAAAGTGCGTCTGGATAAGCTTAAAAAACTGCGGAAACAGTTTGACCGGCCGATAGCGGCGCTTCTTGATACGAAAGGACCGGAGATCCGGATCGGATGTTTTAAAGGCCACAAGAAGATTACACTGGAAGAGGGCCAGAACTTTACCCTTGTAAATGATGAGATCGAGGGAACTCAGGAGCGCGTGACAGTGTCCTACAAGGATCTCTACAAAGATGTGAAGATCGGCGATTCCATCCTGATTGATGACGGTCTGGTGGGAATGGAAGTGATAGAGATTGCAGGAAAAGATATTGTATGCAATGTAAAAAACGGCGGAGATATCTCAGATCACAAGGGTGTCAATGTTCCGGGTGTGGAACTGAATATGCCATTTATCAGTCAGAAGGACAAGGAAGATCTGCTCTTTGGAATTCAGGAGGATTTTGATTTTGTGGCAGCGTCTTTCACCCGTACGGCGGATGATGTAAAAGAGATGAGAAAGCTTCTGAAGGACAACGGCGGAGAGTCGATTAATATCATTGCCAAGATCGAGAATCAGCAGGGTGTGGACAACATTGACGCAATCATCGAGGCCGCGGACGGAATCATGGTTGCCAGAGGAGATATGGGTGTCGAGATTCCGCTGGAGCATGTGCCGATTATTCAGCAGAAGATCATCGAGAAAGTATATGAGGCCGGCAAGGTTGTTATCACGGCTACCCAGATGCTGGATTCCATGATGGTTCATCCCCGTCCGACCCGCGCGGAGACTACCGATGTGGCGAACGCGATCTATCAGGGAACGAGCGCAATCATGCTCTCCGGGGAGACGGCGGCCGGAAAATATCCGGTGGAAGCTCTGAAGATGATGGTCAAGATCGCGGTTCATATGGAGGAGAACATCGACTATAACGACATTTTCCGCAAGAGAGAGAGGATCGAAGATCCGGATATCACGAATGCGATTTCCCATGCTACATGTATGACGGCGATTGAGCTGAAGGCGAACGCGATTCTGGCTGCCAGCAAGACGGGAAGCACGGCACGTATGATCTCAAAATACCGTCCGGACTGTCTGATCGGAGGATGTGCAAGTTCGGAGAAAGTTTACAGACAGCTGAATATGTCATGGGGCATTTATCCCATGATGATCAAGGAAGAGTACAGTTCCGAGATTCTCTGTCTGCGTGCCATGGATGCGGCGCAGGCTCACGGTGTTGTAAAAGAAGGAGACAAGATTGTTTTTGTAGGCGGTATACCGCTTGGTATCCCGGGACGGACCAACCTGATCCGTGTCTGTATTGTAGGAGAATAAAAGTGCCGCATGCCGGCATGGAATATAAGTGAACCCGGGAGTGTATTTCCGAAGGATGAGCTGCCTTTGGAATATACTCCCGGGTTTTTATTTACCGGAAAGTTCTTTTACAGAAAACGGGTGGCAAGCATATTTCCCAGGAGAACGATTCCGGCTGTCATATACATCAGATTGATTACGAGACAGATCTTCATCAGAGAATTCTTTGTCCCGTTTTTATATGAGATCAGTGTGAAGATTCCGCTGAAGATCATAAATGCAATGTAGCATCCGATCATGATTTCCGCATTCGGCGATTCCAGCGCCCAGTCGTATCTTCTGAGCGGCAGGATGGTCCAGGGAACGAAGATCATGACCGTGCTGATGGCGGTCAGCAGTCTGTTTTTCATTATTCTCACCTCCTCTCGGCGCGCCCGAAGGACAGACACGCGATGACCAGACAGATTACGGAGATTGCAGCGGCAGCAGGAATCCACGGGATCAGATCCACAGGAGAAGCGGACATGTTCTCCGCCAGGTTTCCGTACTCCGATGTCAGCACGTAGAAGGGATAGCACATGGGGTACAGGAACCACAGTTTCGTGTTGATGAGCAGGACGCTGGGCACGATGGATGCAAGACCGGCTCCCACGGAGAAGATGGGCGTGCGGATGAGTACCGCGATCATCCAGAATACCGTCAGCATCGGCAGGGACGCAAGAAACAGTTTTCCGATCATGGGCAGCACATAGGATGGCATCAGGACCAGATTGTAGTCCGCCATGTTTGAGGCGGCTGCCGCGCTGATATAATATGCCCCTGTTGAGAGCAGCACATAGACCACGGAGAGCAGAACAAGCAGGATAAACTTGGCAAGGCACAGGGCGGAAGTGCTGACCGGCAGAGCGAGCATTTTGAGGATTCCGTTGTTCGCCCGCTCCGTCTGGACAAGAAGCACGGTGCACACAGCCATGGCAGCAGGGTAGATAAACCATACCATGCCCATGAATCCCTGGATGAAGAAACTGTTTTCCGGGGAGATCCCGATATCATCCATCTGAAAATTTATATCCGCGTTTATGATGTTTGGAATCCACAGGATAAGGATGGATGCCGCCAGGATAAGCAGGATTTTGGACCGCTTGATTTTTCTGGATTCCATGTGAGTAAGTGACAAGATATTCATGCAAATAACCTCCTGATTCTGATGCAGATAATTTCGATGATTCCAATGAACGCTGTTTCGGATACGGCTGCGATGATATAGCGGATGACCAGATCCTCCTCCATGCCCGGAAGTGTCTGGAACGGCATGGCAAATGGAAACAGGGACGCGGCAAAACTGTCGGACGGCAGCATGGTGCCAAGGAAAATCCCCAGGATTCCGATTCCCAGCATGATCCACATGTTCCGGCACAGGGACGAGAGAAAAAGGAGCAGCAGCGCTGCCGGCAGAGTGAGCAGAAACGCGAAGCCAAAGCAGCGCACTAATTCAAGGCAGTGAAACAGTTCTCCCTCAGAGGCAGCGGCCGGATCAAGCCAGTGAAGTCCGCAGAAGATCATCGCTGCGCACTGGATGCAGAACATAAGGAAAAACGCCGGCAGCAGCAGGAAAAATTTCCCGAAGAAAAGTCCGGATTCCCTTATCGGAAGAGACTGCATCTTCTGGATCCCGTTGTCCGCGTATTCGATGTGGTAGAGAATGCAGGCTCCCGCGGTGAGAAGAAGGAGGCTCAGCATTGCCATTGTCTGGTAGTTCGCGCTCATCAGGATTGCCGCCGGGGAACCGGGACTGGATATGAACATCTCTGTCCGGACCGCCGTGTTGATGACGGGAAATGCTCCCGCCAGGATGCCGCCTGCGAGAAAGGCAGCGAAAAAACCGGTTCTTTTGATTTTTTTCCATTCCAGTAAGAAATTCATCTTTTTGAAACTCATCTTTTTTCACCCCGCCTTATGTTGTCATCTTCGATCAGCGCCAGGAAGGTATCCTCCAGATTGTCGGTGGGATAACCCTGGACCGCCGCTTTTTCCTTCAGGTCTTCCAACGTTCCCTCGAAAAGAAGTCTCCCGTGGTTGAGGATGCCGATATTGTCCGCCATCAGTTCGATCTCGGAGAGAAGATGGGAGGAGACGAACACCGTACAGTCGAACTGTTCCGGCAGGGAGCGGATCAGGGTTCGGATCTCGTGGATCCCTACCGGGTCAAGACCGTTGGTGGGCTCGTCAAGAATCAGGATGGGCGGCCTGCCGATCAGAGCTCCGGCAAGGCCGAGCCTCTGCTTCATGCCAAGGGAATATTTCTTCGCAAGCCGTTTCCGGTACTGAGTCAGCCCCACCAGTTCCAGTGCGTCGGATACGGAAGATTTCGGAAGCCCGAGGATCCGGCGTATGATATCCAGGTTCTCCTCCCCGGTCAGGTTCCCGTAGAAAGCGGGAGACTCGATAAAGGAGCCGATCTCTTTTAAGATCTTTACCCGGTTGTGGGGGTAGGATTTCCTGTCGATGACAAATGTGCCGTCAGTGGGTCGGGTCAGCCCCAGAAACATTTTCATGGTCGTGGATTTCCCGGCGCCGTGGGGGCCGACAAATCCATAGACAGATCCTTTGGGCACGTGAAGGTTCAGGTGTGACACCGCGGTAAAATCCGCGTAGGTTTTTGTGAGATTTTTCGTTTCTATGATATTCATAATGAAGCTCTCCTTTCCGGACCGATGTCGGCATTTAACGCCGGCGCGGTTCTCTGCGTTTTGTTTTCTATGTCTGTTATCTTATCTGTTCAACCTTACGCCAGCATTTCCCCTGCCTTACATTTACCTTACATTTTCGGAGGAAGCTGTTTTGTCCGGACGGGCTGTGATAAAATAGACAGCGAAGCGGAACCGTGAGATCCGTGTTATGGAGGTAAAATATGAGTGCGGAATATATAAAGAAGAAAAGGATCCTGCTGGTGGATGATGAACCGGAACTTCGGGAGATGGTTGTTTCCATATTAAAGGAAGACGGATTTGAGAAGATCGAGACGGCGGGAAGCGTCAGGGAAGCGTTGGACGCGGCACAGCGTTTTTCGCCGGACCTTGCCATCCTCGATGTCATGCTGCCGGACGGGAACGGGTTTGAACTGATGAAAAGTCTGAAAAAGTCCGGGGATTACCCGGTGCTCTTTCTGACTGCGAGAGGAGAGGATGAGGATAAGTTTCGTGGATTCGGACTCGGCGCGGATGACTATGTGGTGAAGCCCTTCCTGCCAAGAGAGCTTCTGTTCCGGGTCAGCGCCATCCTCCGCAGATGTTATAAAGAGGAGGAGCCGCTGGTGAAGCTGCACGCCTGCAGTATTGATCTGGAGCGGGCGGAAGTGGTGAAGAACGGCGAAAGAATCCTGCTGACCGCGAAGGAGTATGAACTGTTAAGCGCCCTGTATCGGAACGCGGGCAGGATCGTCACGATCGATGCCCTCTGCGAGGCGGCGTGGGGCGACAATCCCTACGGCTATGAGAATTCCCTGATGGCTCATATCCGCAGGATCCGGGAGAAGATTGAAGAAAATCCGTCGAAGCCGGTATCTCTGGTCACTGTGAAGGGGCTGGGATACCGCCTGAACACCGAGAAGTGAAGCAAAGGAGAGTAAGAAAAGTTAAGCAAGAAAAGGAGAGCAAGATGAAGAGCATACCAAAACTGATCCGCCGATTTCTGGGAATCCTGCTGCTGAGTACGGTGCTTTTTCTGATGCTTAATATCGGGTTTCTGGTAGCCTTTACCATGCGGCATACGCCAAACAGCCGCCCCTGGTCCGCTGCTCAGGAGGCGGCGGATGCCATGACGGAGGCGAACGGAACATGGACTATTTCACCGGAGATGGAGCAGAAGCTTCAGTCCGAACAGGTGTGGGCGGTCTATATTGACAATGAGACGGGGCAGGCACTGTGGCATTCCGGCAATCTGCCGGAGGAAATTCCTCTTCAGTACACGGCGTCTCAGATCGCGTCGCTGACCAGAGGATATCTGAGCGACTATCCGACCTTTACCGGAACGGGAGAAAAGGGACTCATGATTCTGGGGTATCCGAAGGAAAGCTTCTGGAAACATATGTATGCCAGCTGGGATTTTCAGATGATCGAGAGTGTTCCCAGGACAATACTGACCGTGCTGGGCGCGAACATCATCCTTGTGCTGGTTATCTACCTGGGGGCCAACAGCGGACTGCTTCGGTCAGTGAAGCCCATTGCCGAGGGAATCCAGAAGCTTCCCACAGGGGAGGCAGTGTCGTTGAAGGAACGGGGAATTCTGTCGGAGTTGGCGGCAGATATCAATCAGACCTCGGAAATGCTTCAGACCCAGAAATATCTGCTCATGAAAAAAGAAGCGGCCAGGGCGAACTGGATCGCCGGTGTGTCTCATGATATCCGGACACCTCTTTCCATGGTAATGGGGTATGCGGATCAGCTCAGTGAATCAAAAGGATTAAATGAGGAAGAAAAGAAAAAAGCGGAGGTGATTGTCCGGCAGAGCCGAAGAATCAAAAATCTGATCAATGACCTGAATCTTGCCTCAAAGCTGGAATACAATATGCAGCCCCTGTCCATGAAGCAGGAAAACGCCGTGGCAATAGTGCGGCAGGTGGTGGTGGACTTTATGAACATGGACATTGAGCAGAGATACCCGATTCAGTGGGAGACGCCGGAGGACCTGAATGTCTGTCTGATCCGGGCGGATCGGGAACTGCTGATGCGGGCGGTATCCAATCTGATTCAGAACAGCATGAATCACAATGAGGAAGGGTGTACGATTTACGTGTCTGTGACAGAAACAGAGAAAAACTGCGAGATCTGCGTGGAGGATGACGGCCGGGGAGTTACGGATGAAGAACTGAAGAAACTGACTGCCGCGCCGCACTATATGGTCTGTGACAGCAGCGCCACGGAGCAGCGCCATGGCCTGGGACTTCTGATTGTAAGACAGATCGCCCGATCCCACGGAGGAAGAATCGTGATCAGCCACGGGTCACACAACGGGTTCGGAGTGCGTATTATCCTGCCCGGAGAAGGAAAACCACCGGCGCAAAGAGATTAAAATCAGTGACTTGATACAAAAAGGGAAAAGGAATAAAATATAAGGCAGACAAACTAGAAGGAGCGCATACTTATGGATAACCTGATTTTCAGTCTGAATGCTACCGTGCCGATTTTTCTTCTGATGCTGCTGGGACTTTTCTTCCACCGGCTGGGATGGATCGATGATGTATTTGCTTCAAAAATGAATAAATTTGTGTTTCTGATTCCGCTGCCGGTAATGCTGTTTGAGGATCTGGCCACGGTGGATTTCGCGGAAGCATGGGATACCAGATTTGTCCTGTTCTGTTTCGCCGTAACACTGATCAGCATTGCGGCGGCAGCGGGGATCTCATATCTTCTGAGGGACCGCGGTATCCAGGGAGAGTTCATCCAGGCCTCCTACCGAAGCAGCGCTGCTCTTCTGGGCATCGCGTTTATCCAGAATATTTACGGCAGCGCGGGAATGGCGCCCCTGATGATTATCGGAAGCGTACCCCTTTATAATGTGATGGCAGTTGTGGTGCTCTCCTTCTTCCAGCCGGAGCGCCGGCCGCTGGATAAAGAACTGTGGAAGAAGACGCTGAAAGGGATCGTGACCAACCCTATCATTATCGGAATTGTCGTGGGGCTTCTCTGGTCCGCGCTTCGAATACCACTGCCTCCCATTCTGTCAAAGACAGTGGATAATATCGGCGCCACAGCCACCCCGCTGGGACTGATGGCCATGGGCGCGTCCTTTGACCTGAAGAAAGTAAAAGGCAAGGTAAAACCAGCAATCTTCGCCTCCGCCATGAAGCTGGTAGTTTTCGCGGCCATCTTCCTGCCGGTGGCGGTCTGGCTCGGCTTCCGTGAAGAAGAACTGGTGGCGATCCTCATCATGCTCGGATCAGCGACAACAGTGAGCTGCTTTGTGATGGCAAGAAATATGGGACATGAAGGAGTTCTCACCTCCAGCGTGGTCATGCTCACAACACTGCTGAGCGCGTTTACATTGACAGGATGGCTGTATATCCTGCGAACGATGGGATTTATTTAAATCTTGATTTTTCTGATCGGGAGCTTTCGAGCAGGAGCGATGTCGGCTAATCGGAAGGCGCCGGGAAAGAAGGAAATGTAACGCCATACGGAGCCCGTTCCTTCAAAGCTTCGAACAGATGTAACAAAAGCGACAGATGTGCGTGCAAAGGCACTTCATCTGTCGCTTTT
>CALWBC010000258.1 GCA_944375755.1 uncultured Mediterraneibacter sp.
GAACTTTTAGCTGCACTTATTTCCTGTAGCGGAACCCGTACGCATCTCCATCTCCGCAGAAATACGTTCTGAAATTCCCCCTGGTTTCGGCTATTTTAAAATCGCGTGTTAATGAATTAAATAGCTGCTACTCAGTCCGCAGCGCAGTCACCGGATCGCTCTTCGCCGCTTTTCTGGACGGGATCAGCCCTCCGATGAGGGTGAGCACCACGCTCAACGCGATCAGGACAACCGCCGGCACGAACGGGAGTACGGCATTTACGTCTGTTGTTCCCGCCAGATAATGGATCAGCGCATTTCCCGGAATCAGGAGAAGCAGGGTAAGCAGGATACCGATCAGGCCGGCACACAGACCGATGATAAATGTCTCCGCGTTAAATACCTGGGAAATATTCCCCTTTGAAGCTCCGATGGCTCTCAGAATACCGATTTCTTTTTTCCGTTCAAGCACACTGATATAGGTAATGACACCGATCATAATCGAAGAGACAACAAGGGAGATTGCCACAAACGCGATCAGTACATAACTGATAATATCGATAATCTGTGTTACGGATGACATCAGTGTTCCCACCACATCTGTATAGGTAATGACCTGTTCATCTTTTCCTTCTGACTCCATATGGCTGTTGTAGTCGTCGAGAATGTTCACTACTTCTTCCTTGCTCTCGAAATCCTTCGGGTAGATGTCGATGCCGCTTGGCACGTCAAAATCCACATATCCGAAGGTACTCAGGTTATTCTCATAAGTAGCATTCTGCGCGGACCCCATTGACATCATGAGCTCCGCGAACTGTTCCCCGGTCATATTCATCTGAAACGCGTCCGCGAATGCATCCGCGTCAATGCTGACCGCATTCTGCAGGCTGTTTCCCACCTGAGTCATCATCTGCGACATGGCGCCCTGCATTCCGGATGCCAGCTGTGTCATCACCTGCTGCATGGCGGATGTGATCTGGCTTTCAAGCGCGCTTCCTATGGCGCTGCCGTAGGATGCTGCCGCACTCTGTATATAGCTTCCCATCGCACCGGATATCTGCTCTTCCAGTCCGTTCATGTCAATCATGCCGGAAAGACCCTGAGTCAGTCTGCTCTGTCCGTCTTCTGTTCCCAGATAGTCGATGAAATAGTCATCCATCATGGACGGGTCCGCAAGTCCGTTCTCTTTCGCGTAGGCCTGATATCCTGCTGCCAGATCGCCGGCCAGTTTCGTCAGCTGATCCGGCAGTATGTCGATATTGTCCGTCAGACCGGAGAAGAGCTGATCCGCCCATTTTCCAAGAATCTCCTGTGCCCCCGGCGTCTGCAGATATTCGATCAGGTACTCGTCAAACTTCGTTGAATCCGTATAGCCTTTCTCCGTAATATACTCCTGATAGCCTGTCATGATCTCTGTCACCATCTGGCGGAGCTGTTCTTCCGTCACGGTCACTCCTCCTGAGGCCTGAATGATGTCCGTAATGCTGTTCCGCAGGATTTCCCCCGCCTCATCTGTTCCCAGATATCCGAGGAAATCTTCCTGAAGACCGGAGAAATCTGCCTCCGGATGGGACTGTGCATAAGCCTGGTATCCTTCCAGAAGGCTGCCCGCCAGATCCGCCATGCCGTCCGCAGACACATTGACATCCAGGCTGCCCAGCAGATCTCCCAGATCCATCTGCGGCATTTCCGGAAGATCTATACTGATTTTGCTCAGGTCAATCAGCCCCGAAAGATTCAGCGAATTTCCCGCCGACTGAAACGCTCCTGTAAAATCAAATGAATTTCCCAGCGAGGAAAGCGCGTCCGGATTAAACTGAAATGCCTCCTGAAGCCTGGATTCATCTACCGTGATCAGGGAATCCATGTCTGTCTGACTCTGATCAGACTCTTCACCAAAAGGCTCCCCGGTCAGTACATTGACCGACGGATCCGCCATCTGCTGTTTTACGATCTCAGAGTCCGCCGCCTTTTCCGCCACATGTCTGGTCAGAGAAGCCGGATAACAGATCCCCGGGTTGAGCGCGGATGCATTGGCATCTTCCGATGGCTGAACCACACCGACGATCTTAAGCTCTTCCCCGTTTTCCACCAGGGAACGCATATAATCATCATCCCCGGATTTATCCGTCCACACGCCGTACTGGCTGTCATACTGATAATAATCGGAGCTGTTCACCAGACGGAAGGTAATTCCGATAATGTCATCATATGTATAGGTTCCCATATCTTCCGGCACGTCAATTGTTTCCTCATCGATAAACTGCTGTACCATCTCGTCCAGTTCCATGGGATCCCGCAGCCCAAGTGTATAAAGCATGAAATCGCTTATGCTGCCGCCTGAAGTAAGAACCAGCACGCATTCATTGTAGTTCTCCGGCCAGCGTCCGGCTTTTACATCATACTGGCTTTCGTAGAGACGGGAGTTCTCCGGCATCTCGTAAAATACGTTTGTACTCATCATGGAGGACATTATGCTGCTGGAGTTTGACGAGGTGCCAAGTCCGAGCGAATCAAAAGACCGGTCCGGATTCACCTGGCGGATCTCATCCCCATTCTCCTTGTAAATCTGAGGTGTCACATTATAGGAATACTCTACTGCATTTGTATATTTTTCGATCCCGCTGTCTCCGTCATCGAGATAAGCTTTCAGAGATTCCAGGTCATTGGTATCCATGGTGGAAAACATATCCGTCACCATCTGTACCACATGGATATCTCCGGACTGACCGGAGGCTCCCGCCTCATCGCTCACCATAATGGATGACAGATCGAATCCCGTACTCTGAATCTGCAGAGGATATTCGGACAGCGTCTCTTCCTCGATCTGTCCGATGTAGTCATTTACTCCGTTTGACAGTGACAGAATCAGGGCAATTCCGATAATGCCGATCGATCCGGCAAAGGATGTGAGAAGGGTTCTCGCCTTTTTGGTCCGAAGATTGTTAAAACTCAGGGACAGCGCGGTCAGAAACGACATGGACGCCTTTCCCATGTTCCGGTGTTCCGGCTCCTCCATCACCGTCTCATCTATCTCAAACGGATTGCTGTCCGATACGATCTTTCCGTCCTTGAGATTTACAATCCTGGTGGCGTATTCATATGCCAGTTCCGGATTGTGAGTTACCATGACTACCAGCCGGTCCCGCGCCACCTCTTTCAGCAGATCCATGACCTGCACGCTGGTCTCGCTGTCCAGTGCGCCGGTAGGTTCATCTGCCAGAAGGATATCCGGGTCATTCACCAGGGCTCTGGCGATCGCCACTCTCTGCATCTGTCCGCCGGACAGCTGATTCGGTTTCTTGTGAACCTGCTCGCCGAGTCCTACCTGTTCCAGAGCTTCCCGGGCGCGCTTTCTGCGCTCTCCCTTCCCGATTCCGGAGATGGTCAGCGCCAGCTCCACATTGGCAAGTATGGTCTGATGCGGGATCAGATTATAACTCTGGAACACAAAGCCGATCGTATGATTCCGGTATGAGTCCCAGTCTCTGTCTTTATATTTCTTCGTGGAGATTCCGTTGATGATCAGATCTCCGCTGTCATAGCGGTCCAGGCCTCCCACAATATTTAACAGCGTCGTCTTTCCCGAACCACTCGGTCCCAGAATCGCGACAAATTCATTATCTCGTAGATTCAAGCTGACTCCGTCAAGAGCCTTCTGCACCAGATTTCCCGTCCGGTACTCCTTGCAGATATTTCTGATCTGAAGCATGAATGCCTCTCCTTTCCGTGTCTTTTTCTGCACCCCCAATGTTGTTATTATAGCGAATATACCTGCATTTGTCATGTAGCAATGAGAATTTCTGTCAGCAGCGGCGATTTTCCGGGACATCCGCCCGCAATACCGCTACCAGCCTTTCGCAAAGAACAGGCATGCCCCGATTCCCTTGCCTGCCGCGATGCTGATGATAAACACGGTCAGATACCGCACGATCTTCGCGCGCCTCAGGAACACAGGGAATACGTTTAGAATTTCCGCCAGCGCCATTGCCCAGCATCCAACGAAAATCCCCGCAAAGAGGCCGAACACAGCCAGCCCCCACATACCGGCGGGAATCCGCAGGCCAAAGACATACCAGAGATTGCCGAGGATTCCTCCCAGCGCCGTGCAGTCTTCGTAAAACAGAATTTTATCTCCCGTATGGGTCCGGTCCGCAAAATCCGCCACCACTCCCAGCTCCACAATAAAAGAAAAAAGGCCGCCCGCTGCCACTACTCCCGCGCTAAGTCCGATGACTGCCTGAAAGATCTGCACTGCCCACATCGAGCTCTTCCCCCTTTCTCTCCGCGTTTTCAACCAGGGTTGTCTGTATGTCATTCTCATACAGTCTCAGCTGGATCTCCATGGGCGTCGGGTCGGTCGTAAAACGCTTTTTCCCGAAATGATTGAAAAAGACCAGAATCCCCACCGTCAGTCCGATGGAATAGGTAATCTCCAGAATCGTAAATCCATCCGAGGTCTGCCCTGTGAGCAGCTCATGTACCTGTCCGAACAGACGGGTCACATCTACGTCGTTATTAAATGCCATAATGGAAAAGGCCGCCCCGAAAAAGGTAATGGCAGCCACAAACGCGGTTTTCAGCAGATGCCAGATCAGAACCGGTGTCTTCTGATTCTCATAAGTTACAATAATATCCGTTTCGCCCAGATTCTGCACTTCAATCTTCGGGAACTGCTCATGGATACATTCAATGATCTTCAGCACGGATACCGCCCGCCTCTGTTTCTTTCCCGGGGCAAATTTCAGAATCCGAAGCGTCTTTATCCTGGGAAGTATCTTTTTGTCCGCGCACTCCATGGTCAGGATATCCCCCAGGGTCACGTCCGGTTTTGTCACTTCCACATCTCTGCTTCCTTTTATATACAGTGTCTGATTCTCAGCGGACATATGACGTTTCCTCCTGTGCGGTTTTCTGCGCGCTTCCATTTACCGTCTCCCGCGCGCTCTCCCGGGGACTGTCCTGCGCGGTTTCCTCTACCGCTTTATTCCCTCGAATAAGAAAACCCTCTCCTCCTTTTTCCTGCGGCGTACTCATATAATAGAGCAGGCCGATCACAACAGCCGCCAGAACCACTGTCAGAAGACAGATCCATATCTTTTTCTTTCCGTTCTCCACGTCACTCACCTGACCTTTCCGAATCCATTCTTTTACCTAGTATTCGGACTTTCCCGTGAAATATACACTTCTTTTGCGGTGAATTACATCTCTACCGGCTTTTCTCACGCAGATTTTCAATGATCTTTTTCTCCATTCTCGAGACCTGCACCTGAGAAATCCCCATGATCTTTCCAACATCCGTCTGGGTGCGATCCGCAAAATACCTGAGATAGATCAGCTGGCGTTCTCTTCCGTCCAGACTCTCCAGAAGCTGCCGCAGCACCAGCATGTCGAGAATCTTATCCTCCTGTTTTTCTTTTTCTTCGATTTTATCCACAAGACGGATCTCGCTTCCCTCCTTCTGGTGGATCGGCCGGTAGAGAGATTCCACCTCGCCGCCGGCCTCCATTGCCTGTACCAGTTCTTCCTTGTCCACTCCAAGTTCCGCGGCCAGTTCTTCCATGTCCGGCTCTCTCCCCAGGCGGGCGGTCAGTTTCTCCCTCGCCTGAAGGCTTTTATATGCCAGTTCCTTTAGCGAACGGCTCACCTTGATCATCCCGTCGTCTCTGAGAAACCGCTTGATCTCCCCGGAGATCATGGGCACCACATAGGTGGAAAACTTCACGTCGTACGAGAGGTCGAACTTGTCAATGGCCTTAAGCAGACCGATGCTCCCGATCTGAAACAGATCCTCCGCCTCCACGCCGCGCCCGTGAAACCGCTTTACCACACACCAGATGAGTCCTACGTTTTCCTCTACCAGTTTCTCTCTCGCCTCTTTATCCCCCTCGTGTGATTTCCTGATCAAAGCGATTGTGTGGTCCATATCTCCCTTCCTTTGCCCACGGTTTTCTTCATTTTCACACGGGTTCCTTTCCCCGGCTCGGATTCTACCTCCACGCTGTCCATAAACGCCTCCATGAAGGCGAATCCCATCCCCGACCGGTCCTGCTCCGGCTTTGTCGTATACATGGGCCGCATGGCCTCCTCGATATTCTCGATCCCTTTTCCGCTGTCACATACTTCCACCTGAAACACATTTTCCTCTATGCGGCAGCGGATGCATACTTTATGATTCTCATCTCCATATCCGTGTATGATCGCGTTTGTCACAGCCTCGGACACGGCGGTTTTCACATCGGCCACCTCCTCCACCGTGGGATTTAACTGCGTCATAAACGATGCCACCGCCACACGGGCGAATCCCTCGTTGGCGGACCTGCTGTCAAACCGGATCTCCATTTCATTCGTATTTTTCATGCTCTCTCCTCCTCATATATCTGCATTATTTTTGTGACTCCTGAAAGTGTCAGGATCTTCCGGATCCGCTCGTTGGCGTGAACCGCCCAGACCTCGCCTCCGATCAGGCTGATCGTCTTATATCTGCCCATAATCACCCCTATTCCGGAACTGTCCATAAAATCCGTTTTCTCGAAATCAAAAATCACATATTTGATATGATTGCGGTCAATGACCGCATCCGCCTCCCGCTTCATCTCCTCCGCAACGTGATGGTCCACTTCACGGGGAAGATAGATCGTCAGACAGTTCTCCTGAACCTGATATTTCATACAACTCCTCCTCATCGCTGCCTTTATTTTCCGGAGCGGAAAAATCCTCTCCGTTTTTCCACCGCGATCCCCTGCTCATCTCGCAGCATTGCCGCTCGATGGCCGCTGCCCGGAGGATGCCCGCCCGTGCAGGCACGGCGGTCGTTCTCCGGGCGTATCGCGCAAAAGAAAAAGGATATGCATCTTCGCATATCCTTCTCTTCCGTAATATATCTTTTCGTCAAAATGTTTCCTGATATTCTTCTGTCTTCCGTGGTTTTATCCTTCCGCGCTGCCGCTCTCATCTGAAGCACCCGCGTCAGCCGCTCATTCACCGGAATCATCAGCCGCCTGATTCAGCGTATCCAGATTCGTCTTCGCCTCCGCCGCGTACTCGGAATCTCCGTAATTGTCAACAACCATCTGGAAATACGTTGCGGCGTTCTCATTCTGTCCCAGCTGCATATAAGCCTGGGCAAGATTAAACAGCGCCTGTCCGTTGTTATACCCCTCATCCATCCAGCGGATCTTATAGAACGCATTCATTGCCGTCTCATAATCACCGGAATTCATGGCATCTGTTCCCTGTACGAAAAACGTATCGCATGCATCCGGATAGATCTCCCCCGCAAGCTCATCGTAGAGAGCCTGTCCGCTCTCTCCCAGGGAATCCCTCGTCACGTTGATCAGCGTATTCGCCATATCCGCATCACTTGTCTGTCCTGCGTTGAACTGGTCGGAAACCGTGATCAGACTCTCATAGCTTTTCTGTGTGGCCTGTGCCTGATTGGCGTTCGACTCCAGTTCCGCCCCTGATGCCCGGTAGTCATCCAGAGTCCTGGTCTGGGCGCTTACCTGCGCTTCCAGAGATTTGATCTGGTCACTGTACGCCCGCATCTGGTCATTCATCCGCTCGGATCTTGACTGGTTCACGGCAGGTGCCACAAGGAACCAGATAATCGCCGCTCCGATCGCCGCTCCGATAAATATATTGGCGACCGCGAGATGATTTGACATCTCCTTGATGCGCGAGTGCCTGGGCTGAATGATCGTCTCATTCCCAAGGCTGTACTCCACGGCGTCTTCCTTCTTTTTCTCGTTCCGGCGCCGATGCCTTCCCCTCTGCTGGGTCAGCTCACGCAGATATCTGAGTGTTGTCTCATTGTTCACGTCCAGGCTGCGGGCCGTTTTCAGCAGCTGCCGCGCGCGGGTGTACTGCCCGTTCTGCAGATAGAGCAGGGCAAGCAGCTGGTATGCCTTCAGAAAAGTCGGATGGGATGAAACCACCTGCTTTAACTGGATCACCGCCAGATCCTCCCCGTTCTGCCGGCAGTAACTCAGGCACTGATTGTATTTTTTGATTGCAAGATTGATCGTCTCCAGTTCATTCGCCGCATCCTGTACGGTCTTGATAAAATAGTTTGCTATATTGTCACGCGGGCGAAGATTCTTGCTTATAATCCACTCCACCAGCGCTTCCGGCACTTCTCCGATCCCGTAATAGACAAGCCCAAGCAGGTTCCTTGCCGCGATATTTTCACGGTTGAACTGAAGGCTTCTGCGCAGAGATTCAACCGCGCCGGACATATCGCGGGCATTCGCCTTGCGCAGCCCGTCATTATACCAGTAGTTCGACTGATATACGATTTTTTTCGTATAGTCCATCTGTCTCCACCATTATCTTTCTAAACTTCTGCCGCAGTGTTCCCCTGTAAAATCCCCTTTGTCAGCTATTTCTTCTGCTGCTCCATGGCTTCCTTCAGAAGATCCGTCATATCTGTAAGATCTTCCTGATAAACTGCGTCTTCTATCTCTTCTACTTCAAGGCTCGGCTTAAACTTTTTGAGTTCTTCTTCGTAATTCAGCATCTATGTAACCTCCTGAATCATACTTTTTATCATACCGGTCAGATAGAGGGAGCCCAGACAGTATACCCTGCCGCCGTTCTGCCGCTCCAGTGCGAGGGCGAGCGCCTTCTTCGCCGACGCTTCCGTGATGACCGGCTGTCCCGTATATTTTCTGAAAATACCGCCCAGAATCTCCGCGCTGGTACCTCTCCGGTCGTCAATGTGTGTCACCACATACAGATCCGCCGGAACCTCCCTGCACAGAAGGGCGATCATCTTCTCATAGTCTTTATCTTCCACTGCGGAAAACAGGATCACATTCCGCTTTCCGTCCGCCGGAACGCTCTTTGCGAACGCCTCGATGGCGCTGACATTATGCGCTCCGTCCACATACACATCCGGCAGAATCTCTTCCATCCTGCCCTCCCACTTCAGGTCTCGGAGCGTATCCCTCCATCGGCTCAGACGGGCCTTTTCTCCAAAGAGATACCTCATTACTTCCATCGCGAGAACCGCGTTCTGCGGCTGATATGTTCCTGTATTGTTAAGTTTCCACGTGGTATTTCCATAATAAGCACTGAAACAGGAAAATGCAATATGTTTGTCCTCGATTCCGAGAATTTCGTACGCATCTTTCCCGATTTTTTTACAGAAACTTTTCTTTTCCGCCGCTGTTTTTTCGATTACATCATCGCTCTCAGGAGAGCTTTCCGCATAGAACACGGGCACTCCCGGCTTAATGATCCCGGCCTTTTCACCGGCTATTTTTTCCAGAGTATCCCCCAGATACTTTGTGTGATCAATGCCGATGGATGTAATCACACAGACAAGCGGATTCTCCACCGCATTGGTAGCATCCAGTCTTCCTCCCATACCGGTCTCAAGCACCGCGTACTCCACGCCTGCCCGGGCGAAGGCATCCATCGCCATGCCGAATAAAAACTCAAAAAAAGTCGGATGCTTAAGCCCCGCCTTTTCCATCTCCCTTACCGCCCGCAGCGCCCGCTCGAAGGTCTCGCAGAAGCCCTGGTCATCGATCTGATCTCCGTCGATGACAATCCTCTCATTGACCTTCACCAGGTGAGGGGACGTAAAAAGCCCCGTCCGTTTGCCTTCCGAACGGAGCATTCCGTCAAGATACGCGCACACGGAACCCTTGCCGTTCGTCCCCGCCACATGGATTACCTTCAGCCTGTCCTGGGGATTTCCCAGCAGTTTCAGAAAGGTTTTCGTGTGCTGCGCATCGTTCTTTTCCGTAAATTTCGGTATTCCGAAAATATAGTCTGCCGCTTCTTTATATGTCATTGTTCCTGTTCTTCTTCCTCAGTGACAAATGCCTGTCTTCCATTCTCCGGCGCATCCGGATCTGCCGGGAGCTCCACCAGGGTTCCGTCGCTGTACTGATACGTCTTAGACTCCCGGAAAATGGTATTGCTGGAACCGACCTGCGCTACCATAACAATATCACCGTCACTGATCTGTGAATCTTTCAGATCCAGCCTTGTATTGTTCATAAACGTGGTCGTCTGTTTCTCGCCGTTAATATACACCTTGCTCTGCTTGGTGAAATTATTGCCGTATATGCTGTAAGTGCCGTCATACTGTTTCACAAGCTCCGAGATCTCCGCATCCTTTACTCCCATTACCATATGTTCCTCGGTAAACGGGGCGCCGTTTTTCTCATACACATACTGCTCTCCATACATCATGTCATACTGAAGCAGTTCCAGATCCGCCAGATAATCCTTTGTCTGACGTCTCTCCTGATGATAGTTGAACACGGTTCCGGAATGGATGTCCAGACGGTCAAACACTTCCGCGATCAGCTGATACGCCGCAAGGTTTCCGTCCTTTTTCTCCAGACCGATATTATCCCAGATCACATAATTCGTATTGTACAGGTACTTGCTCTTCAGATCCTTTGCCTCCAGGTTCATGGTCGGCAGATGGTCTCCGTAGAATACGACAACCGTAGGCTCATTTCTCGCTTCAATCGCCTCGATGAGCTGTCCGGCGAATTTATCCATTTCATGGACAAGGTTTACATAATATTCCCAGGCATTTCTCTCGCCTTCATCTTCCACGCCGCTTACAATGATCTCCGGATTCTCGATCACCTTTTCCGTCGGATACTCGCCGTGGCCTTCCACGCTTACGGTAAAGACAAAATCCTGTCCCTCCGTGGTGTCCATGGACTCCATCATGTTCGGAACCAGAATATCATCTGTCGCCCAGCCCTTCGGCGTGGTCTGCAGAATATTCATAAACTCCTTGCTCGTATAATGGTCAAATCCCATTTTGTTGAACACCTGGGCGCGGCTGTAGAAGTTTCCTCCGTTGTTGTGAAGCGCCTCCGCTCCGTACCCCAGCGCCTTCAGCGCGGTAGCAGCGCTCTCCATCTGATTGAACTTCGCGTACGTCTTGTACGGATATTCACCCGGTCCGAAGAAACGCATGCTCATACCCGTGAGCACCTCGAACTCCGTGTTCGCCGTACCTGCTCCGACAGACGGAACTTTAAAGTAACCGCTGGAATACTCCTCGAACATCTTTCTCAGGTTCGGGATCGGATCAGAAGAAAATCTGAGCCACTCCACCTCCGTGGGATCAAAAAATGATTCCAGCTGTACGACAACAATGTTCGGCAGATCGTCCGCCTCGCGTCCCGTCTCGCTCTTTGTCAGCTCTCCGTCATGGCTGATCTCATCCATGGTCTCCTTGCTGTACCCTGCCGGCTCGTTGATTCCCGTGTTAAACAGGCTGGCCGAAAAACAGTACGGGAACCCGTAATCCTCATAGGCAAACGCGATGTTTCCGAAATAATTGGAAATCACCCGCTTGTCAATCGCCACATCCGTAAGCCACAGGCATGCGCCAAAGGAGACCGCCACACCGCCCAGCGCGATGATACGGTGTATCTTTCCGGTAAACTGGCCGCCTCTGCGCCACATGGAAACAACCCAGAACACAACGGCAACCACACCGATAATAATCATCACAAGCTCAAATGTGTTGAAATAATTCCCCGTCAGCTCCAGCGCGTCGGAAATCACCTTCAGATCCTGGGCGTTAAACGGTGTCACACGCTTCGTCAGAAGGTAGCCATTGCAGATCCCCAGGAAGAGCCAGAACACACTGATCAGTATTCTGGCAAACACACGCCGCCGCACAAGATAGACAATGGAGAATGTGGCAAATATCATAAACGCGTTGTAGAGAAATACAAGCGGTGTTCCCACCATATAGTCCCAGGCCTCGAAAAAGGAGAGCCTGGATACCAGCTCGATCAGAAAATTGATCACACATGCCAGCAGAAAATGCAGCGGCAGGGAGAACCTGTTCATCCACTTGTAAACCGGCTGCATCTTCCGCGCGAACCTGCTGTTGCGCCGCTCCTCCAGAATCCGCTGCCTGCGCTCCTTCTTTTCCCGGAAATGCCTTTTGATATCTTCCTTTTTCAGATTCCTGACTTTTGTAAAAAATCCTTTAATATCCGGTTTCCTGATATGAATGAGTTTCATGTGCGATCTCTTTCCTTTCTATCACCGCGAAATATTACTGACCTGCGAGCCCTGCCATTCTCTCTTTCACCTGTGCAAGCATCTGAGTATATTTCTCAAGTTTGTCCTTTTCCTCCTGCACTTTCGCAGCCGGAGCCTTGCTGACAAACTTCTCATTTGAAAGCATGCCCTGTGCCCGCTTAATCTCCTTATTCAGACGATCTTCCTCTTTCGCGAGTCTTTCTCTTTCCTGCTCAAAATCTACCAGATCCTCAAGAGGCAGATAAACAACAGCGTCCGGCACTACAATGGATACCGCATTGTCATCCACATCCTGTTTCGTCTTGTGTATAATGATCTCACTTGCCATCATCAGCGGCATAACGGACTCTTTGAACATCTCAATTTCCGTACAGATATCCTTATCTTCGCTTACGATAAACACCTTTGTCTTCCGGTTGTTCGGCACGTTCATCTCCGAACGGATGTTACGGATTCCGCGGGTCATGGCTTTCACACGTTCCATCACCTTCTCCGCAGTCGGGAATACCCGGTCTTCTCTGAACTTCGGCCACTCAGACATCATCAGCGACTCTTCCTCCGGCACCAGCGCGCCGTAGATCTCCTCCGTAATAAACGGCATGAACGGATGGAGCAGCTTGAGTGCCTGCGCAAGAACCGTCTTTAATGTCCACAGTGCGCAGTCCGCGGATTTTTTATCCTCATCCGCATGATAAATACGGTATTTCGCCAGTTCCACATACCAGTCGCAGAACTCATCCCAGATAAAGTCATATACTTTCTGCACCGCGATTCCAAGTTCATATTTATCCATGTTCTCGGTCACGTCTTTTGCCAGCGTGTTCACTTTTGAAAGAATCCAGCGGTCTGCAGGCAGCAGCAGAGAATCCTCCGGCGCCTCCACCTTCTCCTCCGGCATGTTCATAAGGATAAAACGTGACGCGTTCCATACTTTATTGGCAAAGTTACGGCTCGCCTCCACTCTCTCGTTATAGAAACGCATGTCATTGCCGGGCGCGTTTCCGGTCACAAGAGTAAGTCTCAGCGCATCCGCGCCGTACTTGTCGATAATCTCCAGCGGATCGATTCCGTTGCCCAGTGATTTGCTCATCTTTCTTCCCTGGGAATCTCTCACCAGTCCATGGATCAGTACGGTGTGGAACGGTGATTTTCCGGTGTGGGCATATCCGGAAAATACCATGCGGATTACCCAGAAGAAAATGATATCATAACCTGTCACAAGCACATCTGTCGGATAGAAATAATCCAGATCCTCCGTCTTTTCCGGCCATCCAAGTGTGGAGAACGGCCAAAGAGCTGATGAGAACCATGTATCAAGCGTATCCTCATCCTGTGTAAAATGTGTGCATCCGCATTTCGGACATTTCTCCGGCGCGTGCCGGTCGACAACGATCTCGCCGCACTCATCACAGTAATATGCCGGGATTCTGTGTCCCCACCAGATCTGACGGGAGATACACCAGTCCTTGATATTCTCCAGCCAGTGCAGATAAATCTTGTCAAAACGATCCGGAACGAATTTCAGTTCGCCGGTCTTCAGCGCGTTGATGGCCGGTTTTGCCAGTTCATCCATCTTCACGAACCACTGCTGTTTGATCAGCGGCTCAACCGTCGTGCCGCAGCGGTCATGTGTTCCCACCGCGTGAGTATGCGGAACAACCTTCACCAGATATCCCTGCTCATCCAGATCTTTTACAATCGCCGCTCTCGCCTCATAGCGGTCCATTCCCGCATATTTGCCGCCCTTTTCATTGATGGTGGCATCATCATTCATAATATTGATCTCTTCCAGGTTGTGGCGTTTGCCTACCTCGAAGTCATTCGGGTCATGCGCCGGAGTAATCTTCACCGCGCCGGTTCCGAACTCTTTATCCACATAATAATCCGCCACAATCGGGATCTCCCGGTTTACAAGCGGAAGGATTACATTCTTTCCTACAAGATCCTTGTATCTCTCATCGTCCGGATGAACGGCGATGGCAGTATCTCCCAGCATGGTCTCCGGACGTGTGGTCGCGATCTCAAGGAAGCGGTCCGTTCCCACGATCGGATATTTGATATGCCAGAAATGTCCTTCCTGTTCCTCGTGTTCCACCTCCGCGTCAGACAGAGATGTCTTACATTTCGGACACCAGTTGATGATTCTGGAGCCCTTGTAAATATATCCTTTGTTGTACAGACTGATAAATACTTCCTCTACCGCCTTGGAACATCCCTCGTCCATGGTAAAACGCTCTCTGTCCCAGTCGCAGGAAATTCCCAGTTTCTTCAACTGGTTCTCAATCGTACCGGCATACTCTTCCTTCCACTGCCAGGTTCTCTTTAAGAATCCCTCGCGTCCCAGCTCCTTCTTGTCAATGCCTTCCTCTTTGAGCTGATTCGTAACCTTAACTTCCGTGGAGATCGCTGCGTGGTCCGTTCCCGGAATCCACAGGGCATTGTACCCTTCCATTCTCTTGTAACGCACCAGGATATCCTGAAGCGTATTGTCAAGCGCATGTCCCATATGCAGCTTTCCTGTAATGTTCGGAGGCGGCATAACCGTTGTAAACGGTTTTCTGCTCCGGTCTACTTCCGCGTGGAAGTACTTGTTCTTCAGCCATTTTTCATACAGTTTTTCTTCGATCGCTTTCGGATCATAGGTCTTTGCCAGTTCTTTGCTCATTGTTCTCTCTCCTTGCGCTCCCTCATCACAGGCGGTAACATCCCCGCGTCTCCCGCGTCTTTTTATATGGCTTCTTAATATCGCTTCCGTCCTGATTCAGCTTTGTGTTCACCGAATTTTCACAGTTGCAAAAAGAAACGCCCTTTACAAAACGTAAAGGGCGAAGATTCCGCGGTACCACCTTATTTTATATGCATTGTCACATACATCTCTTAAGTCCTGTAACGTGGACCAGTCCGGGATAACTTACCTGTGCCGTCCGTCACGCTCTTCGCATGCCCTTTCCGGCGGTTCTGCCCTGCCGGTTCTGTCTTCTGACACCCTTCAGCCATCCGGTTCAAAAGCTACCTTCCATCACCCTGCACCGAAACCGCCTTTCAGCCTGAGCTTTTGTCCTGATTCGGAAAAAGCTGCCGGACAGTTCTCTCTGCCGGGAGGTATGATGTACTCCTCTTCCTCTACACCTTTTGCCAGATTCCCCGCCATGTCCCTCCGGGATATTCCCCGTCCGGAGCATCGCCGGGATATTTTACATAGTTGTTAACAGAAAATTAACTACGAAATACTATAGACGTATGCGGGGGATTTGTCAAGAATTTTAGGAAATCTTAAGGAACGATTCAGTTATTTCGTGCATTAACGGGAAGGTTCCTGATGGAAACTGAATTCAGACGGGGATGGTTTTTTTCGATTGGGGGACGTTCAAAAACAGGGGACTGCATTGCCATGCTGAGCCCACTCCTTCGACTCTTCGACTGAATGTAACAAGACCGCAAAATGGTCGTGCAGAGGCACTCTCATTTTACGGTCTTTAACATTCAGAACGAAGGATTC
>CALWBC010000259.1 GCA_944375755.1 uncultured Mediterraneibacter sp.
AATCTGCCCTGTAAATATGTGATCCATACACCGGGCCCTGTCTGGAGAGGCGGAAGGCAGGGAGAGAGGGAGCTTCTGGCTTCCTGTTATCGATCCTGCCTGGAACTTGCGGTCGGGCACGGAATTCGCAAGATCGCGTTTCCGTCCATCTCCACAGGAGTCTATCATTTCCCGGTAAAAGAAGCGGCAGAGATTGCGGTACGGACAGCAAGACAGTTTGCCGCAGAACATCCGGGCAGCCTGGATCTGGTGGAATGGGTGCTGTTTGACGATCACACCATGCAGGTATATACGGAAGCTGTTAATGCTTCGGAGTGATGTCCAGATGCTGTCTGGAATCATATCCTTTTTCTTTCAGTTCAGATAGGAGAAAGTCATAGGATACGGGAGTGATGCGGATCAGATTCATTGGAGAAGGAAGCTTTTTGAGCTGTTCCGCAGGAATATGTTTATAGTCCAGCAGTTTCATATACTCTTCGGTCCACGGCTCGATGACGTCAACATATCCCATGATCTGAAGGCCGCCAAGACCTTTGAATCCGGTGTAAGTGTCATAGATCGCAGCTGATATATTTTTATTTTGTTCCAGCCCGCGGAACTTCTGACCACCTTCCGTGAGAATCCAGAATCTGCCGTCTGTGTACGTGTATTCCACAGGAGTACAGCGTACAAATCCCGAGAGATCTGCTGTCGCAAGGGCGCAGGTATTGTGCGACTTGATAAAATGTTCTATTTCAGTGATAAGTGACTCCGGTTCCATCCGAACGGAGTCCTTTTCTTTCTCTGTCCAGTAAGATGCTGCTTTCTGATAATCCATAATCTGTCAGTCCTTTCTGAATGTTCTGGTAACAGTTCAGCCATGAGTCTGCCTGTTCTGTAATCATGTTAGCACTGCAGGGGTAAGAGGTCAAACTTTATTCCCTGTTCAGGCATACAGTATGATATACTTGATACAGTATTATGCCGAAAGGACTGTAAAATCACATGAGCGAGGAAAAATGGGACAGGCTCCTTCATATCCGGACAACCGGTCGGGATGACTCTCATGCAGATCAATATCGATATCCTTATGAACCAACGCCTTATTCTGTTCTGGAACGGCTGGGGAATTCCGGTTATATCCGGAAAGGAAATACACTGTTGGATTACGGATGCGGAAAAGGCAGAGTGGAATTCTTCCTGTCGTGGCAGACCAGATGCAGATCCATTGGAATTGAATATGATGAACGGATTTACGGAAAAGCAGTGGAGAACCAGAAGACTGCCGTATCAGCGGGAAGGGTAACGTTCTGCGGGGAAGATGCATCACAGTTTGAGGTGCCGGATGGCGCGGATCGGATTTATTTCTTTAATCCGTTTTCCGTGGAAATTCTTCAAAAAGTGATCCATCGTGTTCTGGAATCTTACTATGCTGCGCCAAGAGAGATCCTTCTGTTCTTCTATTATCCGTCGGATGAGTATATTTCTTATCTGATGACAGTGGATGAGCTGACATTTTCGGATGAGATCGACTGCCGGGATCTGTTTGAAGGCAGTGATGCGCGAGAGAGGATTGTTATATTTGAAATATGATAATAAATAAAACAGGAGGAAAATAAAATGAGCAGAATCAGAATTATAAAGAAGAATGATGAGTACACGTCGGAATATGAAATCGGAGATATTTTTAATGTAGAGGGGACATGGTACGGCGGCGTACATATTACCGGAAAATCCGGTGTCCCGGTTTCACTGGATAAAGAGGAGTACCAGGAACTGGATACAGAACCAGAACCGGAAATAGAAGAGGAAGAACTGCAAAGAGATATCTGCGTTGGTGATATTGTTCAGCATTTTAAACGGGAATGGGTATCCTCTGAAACTTCGGAATATCTGTATAAAGTACTTGCCTTCGCACAGCATACGGAAACCGGTGAACGTCTGGTGATCTATCAGGCATTGTATTCACCATTCAAAGTCTGCGCCAGACCTTATGCCATGTTCATGAGCGAAGTGGACAAAGAGAAGTACCCGGATGTTAAACAGCAGTACCGCTTTGAGAAAGTGAAGGTGTGAGAAGGTGGCATCAGAGAGAACGGATGAACTGTACAGGATTCTGCTGGGTAAAGGCTACCCAAAGCAGTTCTGTGCGGAGATTGCTTATAAAAATATGAATACGGATTACACTGCGACAAGAATGCTGGGATATCTCTACCGCGTGACAGATCCCAGGATTGAAGATCTGGTGGATGAGATGCTGGCGATCTTAAGTGACAGAGATGCGATTATACAGAAGAAGGAGATGGAGCATGCCCAGGCGGTGATGAATGATGTCTATGAGAACGGGCTGCTGAAAAGTGAGAAACATGAATTATAAAGAAAAGCAAATTACAATTTTATGTTGTGTATTTTTATGCATCAGGTTAAAATAGTGGATGCATATTTAAAAGGAGGAGAAAAGGGCAATGTTTGGAAAGAGCAAAAAGGGGAATGTCCCGACAGCTAAAAGAGACTTTACCAAGCTGAAGACGCCCCATACCTATGCGATCATCTTTTTTGTAGTGGTCGCCTGTTGGATACTGACTTTTCTGATACCGGCAGGAAAATTCAGCACCCATGAGATTGAATACACGGATGCTAATGGCGAAACAGCCACAAGGACGGTACTGATGGCAGATACCTTCCGATACAGCTATAATCTGAATACAGATTTTGTTGCGGACGCGCTGGCTGATATCAGCAAAGATCCGGAACTGATGGATGAGATGGAGGTGGATCCGGAAGCTCTGGCAGCTCTGATGGAGACAGATTCCTCCACATGGACACAGGCGGATCTGGATGCAGTGGGAATCAGCGATGATGAGATGTACAGTCTCTATGGCGAAGAGTTCTATGATACAAGTGAAAAGTTACATAAAACGGCAAAGATCTGGGGAACAGAGGATTTCGGCGGTTTTGGATTCATGAATTATGTATTCGAAGGTCTGGTGACCGGTGACCGTTCCAGCTCCGCTGTTGGACTGTGCGCGCTGATTCTTGTTATCGGCGGCTCATTCGGTATCATCATGAAGACCGGAGCGATTGATGCGGGTATTTATGCGTTTATCCGGAAAACAAAGGGGCTTGAGCGTTTGGCTCTCCCGCTGCTCTTTATTCTGTTTTCTCTGGGCGGCGCCACGTTTGGCATGGCAGAGGAGTGTATTCCGTTTGCCATGATTATGGTTCCGTTTGTAATCGCTCTGGGATATGATTCTATTGTAGCAGTAACTGTCACCTACGTGGCATCCCAGGTCGGAAACGCGGTATCCTGGATGAGTCCTTTTTCTGTGGCAGTGGCGCAGGGAATCGCCGGGGTTCCCGTTCTTTCAGGCGCTACCTTCCGTCTGATTATGTGGGTAGTTGTAACGCTTGCGGCCGCCGGATTTATGATGTTTTATGCGGAAGGGATACGGAAGACGCCTGAAAAATCCGTAGTTTATGCAGGAGATGCATATTTCCGCAACCGGATGGAGACAGTGACAGAGGAAGAACGTGAATTCAACCTTGGTCACAAACTGATTCTGCTGGAAATGCTTGCGGTTCTCATCTGGATTATCTGGGGGGTTACTCAGCGGGGATTCTATATTCCAGAGATCGCGTCTCAGTTCTTTGTTATGGGATTCGTAGCAGGTGTTATTGCGATTATCTTTAAGCTGAACGGAATGACAATCAATGGTATGGCTTCCGCATTCCAGGGCGGTATCGCGGATCTGGCAGGAACGGCGGTTGTTGTCGGTATGGCAAAGGGAATTCTGCTTGTGCTCGGCGGCTCTGACGCGGATGTTCCCTCCGTGTTGAATACCATCCTGTATGGAATCGGCAGAGTCCTTGACGGAGTCCCGGCATTCCTGGGAGCGTGGTTTATGTATATCTTCCAGAGCCTGTTTAATCTGGTCGTGACATCCAACTCCGGACAGGCTGCTCTGACCATGCCGATTATGGCGCCGCTTTCGGATCTGGTAGGTGTATCCAGACAGATTGCTGTTCTGGCTTACCAGCTGGGCGCAGGATTTGTGGACGCGTTCACACCGGTATCCGCCAGTCTGATCGGAGTACTTGGTGTGGCAAGGATCGAATGGGGCAAATGGGCGAAGTTCCAGATCAAGATGCAGGCATTCTTCTTTGTAATGGGTACCATATTTATTGCAATCGCTGTAGCGATTAACCTTCAGTAGAAAAGGAAACAGAAAATGTCTATGGTAAAAATAATAAAAAATGCAAACGTATATGAACCCGAATATCTTGGAGTAAAGGATATCCTGATTCTGGGAGATAAAATCGCGGCCGTCGGAGAGAATCTGACCGCTGATTTTGGCGGCGGCCTGGAAGTAGAAGTGATCGATGCTGACGGCAAGACTGCTGTTCCCGGATTCATAGACAGTCACGAACATATCATGGGCGGAGGCGGTGAAGGGGGCTTTCATACCCGGACACAGGAAGCGTCGCTGGGTAATCTGGTCCGAAACGGGATTACGACTGTTGTCGGATGCATCGGTACGGACGGTGTGGGCAGGGATATGACTTCCCTGCTCTCCAAAGCCCATGCTCTCGAAAATGAAGGTGTCACCACCTATGTTTACACCGGTTCCTATCAGGTGCCGGTTCATACGCTGACAGACAGCCTGAT
>CALWBC010000260.1 GCA_944375755.1 uncultured Mediterraneibacter sp.
AGATATTAAGCTGCTGTTCCGAGATATTTTTCAGCGAGAAGGAGACTTTATCCTCCGTCATGGTCAGGTCAGCGTACACTCTGGTTCCGGGCATCGCGTATTTCGCCGCGTTCCCGAAGATGTTTTCCAGCACGCGCCACATCCTTCTGCCGTCTACATGGATCACCGCCGGCTCCTCCGGCAGGGTCACAACCATGGTCAGATTTCTCGCCGAGAACTTCTCCGCCATCTCGCCCTCTGTCTGCTGGATCAGCTCCCTCAGATCCACATCCATGTATTCAAGGGTAATGTTTCCGCTGCTGACTTTCGAAGCTTCCACAACGTCCTCGGTCAGAGTCTTCAGTCTCTGCGCCTTTGCCTCCAGAATATCCAGATATCCGCGGATCTTCTCATCGGAAATATCCGAGCGTTTCAGGATATCCACATAGTTGATGATCGAGGTCAGCGGGGTCTTGATATCGTGGGATACGTTTGTGATCAGATCGGTTTTCAGCCGTTCGTTTCGCATGGCCTTATCCACCGCATTGTTCAGGCCGCTTCCGATATTATTCACTTTCTCAGCCATATCCCGGTACGCGCCGCGCAGTCCCGTCAGATCGATCTGATATTCCAGATTGCCCGACGCGATCTCTTCCACGCCTTTTCTGATCCGTCCCTTGGCAATGGCGCCGCTCAGCACCAGCCACGCCGTTGCCGCGTCCGCCAGAAACAGGACAATCACCATGGGAATATTTCTCAACAGAACAGCCAGCCAGCTGACAAAGAACAATCCAACCAGTACAAGCACCGTCCTGAATGTCACTGACCGCTCTCTGATCACATTCCTGCAGAACAGAATCACCGCCCGGAGCAGGCTGCCCTTCCAGAGCATTTTCGCCTTGATTCTTCGAACCAGACTCACATAACCGGCGAAGAAACAGCCGAAAGTAAACACGCCGTAGAAAAACAGTCCTGCCACATCTGACATTCCAAGCGTCCCCGGCAGTACCGAGAAGAAATATCCCGGAATATCACTGTAAATTCCTGAGTAGTAATCCGCTGCGGAGACCGCGTTTCTCCAGTTTATAAAGGGGAATCCCATGGTCAGCGCCACCAGTGTCGCCGCAACCCATATGCAAATCACCGTTCCCGCGGCAAGCTCTGTCTTCCAATGGTCGAATGCGGTCAGATGGATCTCCTCGTCTTCCGGAACTCTCCCCGCTGTCAGCGCCAGCCACACCGCGCATACCAGGAAGAGGATACCGCTCATAACAAACAAAATCAGCGCTGCGTGCAGCATGGGGCTGTTCGCGTCATAGGCGTTCGCGCCCTCATAGAACTGGTCGTGAATCGGATAGGAGGTGTCTACCGCCGCGGCAAAAATACTGTTAAACTGCCGGTCAGACTCGTACGCTCTCACGGTTCCCCACTCAGAGAACCAGGACAGTTCCATATTTGTGTCAAAATCTTCCAGCTTCGGATACACCACCATGTATTTTACGGAATCTCCGGAGGTCATCTGCTTGATATTCTTCTCCGCCTCCGCGTAATTTTCATATTCGCTCCGGTTTGTGTAGACCTGTTTCGTATCTTCATCTACATAGAGATAGGCAAAATTCGTATTGCCTTCCGCCAGATAATCCCAGCCCGCCTGATACTCACCGCTGCCATTGTCAACAGTTCCAAGCGCTGACGCGATGTTCTCATATACAACCGACAGCATTCCGTTTAATGCCGGAGAATGATTCACAACCTCGAGAAGATTCTCCGCGCCCTGGGGCGCATATTCCTCACGAAGCGACTGCCCGAAATTCCAGCAGTCCGTATAGAGCTCATTTCCTTCGCGGTCATAAATGGTCATCGCGTATTCACCGGACAGAGGATAGGAACCGTTCGCGAGCTCCCGAAGGAATTCCGCCTGGGTCATGTACTCATTATCAAACTCCATCATCAGATCGCCCCGGTCAAATCTGGCCAGAAAATCATCGAGATAATAGTAATAATAACTTCCGTCTCCCCGCTGGCACACGACAACATTGTCGTCCTCATAGCTTTCCGTATCCGAGCTGTCAAAATTTTTGCCCCAGCTTTCCAGCTGTTCCAGAGTATACGCCACACCAGAACTGTTGGTTCCGTCCACTCTGCCGTTATCTGCCAGCTGCATGACATCGATAATTTTATCCGGATTATAGGCTCCGTCCGTCTCGAACAGATTCTTGATCCGGAGCTCCTCAAACACCTGCATCACAGAGCCGGAAACCGCCTGGTTAAAATTCACCGACTCCTCATATGGCTCGCCTGCCATCTCGATCACTTCAGCCGGATTGGCCGTACCCGCCAGAGTCGTCACCACTCCGAACGAAGTGAGAAACAGGGCGCCGCTTAATATTCCCACAATCAGAACCGTCACCTTGGTCACGGTTTTTCTGTACCATTGATTCATAGGCTTCCCTTCTTTCCTGCACACCTTTCTTACGTTACGCGCCTGTCTTCCATGTGGCGCCTGTCCTGCATAAGACACATTTCTTACGCTTTCTCAATCTTGTAGCCGACGCCCCACACTACTTTCAGATAGCGCGGTTCCTTCGGATTGATCTCGATTTTTTCCCGAATATGTCTGATATGAACAGCGACTGTGTTGTCCGCCCCGATCGCCTCTTCATTCCAGATCGATTCGTAAATCTGGCTGATCGAGAACACCCTTCCCTGATTCTTCATAAGAAGCAGAAGAATATTGTACTCAATGGGCGTCAGCTTGACCGGCTCGCCGTCCACCGTCACTTCTTTCAGATCGTCATTAATCTGCAAGCCTCCAACCTGATAGACTTTGTCTTTCTCTTCCGGTGTGGAGCCGCCCAGCTGAGTGTATCTGCGAAGCTGAGATTTCACTCTCGCAATCAGCTCCAGCGGACTGAACGGCTTCGTCACATAATCATCCGCCCCCACATTCAGCCCCAGGATCTTATCCGCGTCCTCGGATTTCGCCGACAGAATAATGATGGGAATGCTGTTCTTCTCCCGGATCTTCAATGTCGCGCGGATTCCATCCAGCTTCGGCATCATCACGTCAAGGATCAGCAGATCCACTTTCTCCTTCTCAAGGATCCCGAGCGCCTCGATTCCGTCGTAGGCCTTCAGTATATGGTATCCTTCCTGAGACAAATAAATTTCAATGGCTTCCACTATTTCTTTATCATCGTCACACACAAGTATGTTGTACATTTTCATCACCCCTTTGCCACTCTCTAGTATACATAATAATGGGGAATTTTTAAAAGGAAGAAGGGAAAATCTTATGAAATTCTTAAAATCATAGAGAGATGCTTAAAAGAAGAATAAAAGAAAGCCTTTTTCATAGCCGTGCCTTTATTTACATTTTCGGACTTAATCCAATTTGTAATAATACTTTGTGCAGTGATAACCCTTGTTATTTACATATCACGCAAAAAGTAGCGCCCTCGGTCTGGTAAACTAAGGCACTACTTTTGTAAAACCATATTACCGGCGGCCAGATTCATCTGGACATCGGCTCTCTTGTCAGATATATTATGACCAGCATACGCTCATATGTCAAATGACAATCCCTTTCAGCGCCGGATACAGCCTCCTGAACTTCTGATACCTCTCCTCATATTTCTCCACAAGCTCCGGATCCGGTTCTTCCGTCCCTGTCACTTTCACCAGTGTTTTCGCCGCTTCCTCCACCGAGTCAAACACCCCGCAGCCCACGGCCGCGAGGATAGCGGCGCCGTATCCCGGACCTTCTTCGCTCTCGATGAGATCCACTTTCATATTCATCACATTGGCGATGATCTTTCTCCAGAGCGGGCTTTTCGCTCCGCCTCCGCAGATCTTCGTCCGCTGGGGAGAGATTCCGATGCTCCGTGCCACTTCCAGAGAATCCCGCAGGCCGAAGGCCACGCCTTCCAGTACGGCAAGTGTCATATCTGCCCGGGTCGTGTCCATACTCATGCCGATAAACGCAGCCCTGGCGTCCGGATCATTATGGGGCGAGCGCTCACCCATCAGAAACGGCAGGTAGAACACCCGGTTCTCTCCCAGACAAGATGACTGTCCGTCCACAGTTCCACCAGCCGCGTCAACCGGCGCATCCGCAGTTCCATCACCAGCACCGCTCCGATCAGCTCCGGTACCACGAAACATGATTTTCTCCTGCTCTTCCTCGTAATCCGTGGTTTCCAGTATCTCTTCCATCCACCACTTGTTACAGGAAGCCGCGCTGAGCATACATCCCATGAGGTGATAGTTTCCGTCCGCATGAGCGAAGGAATGCAGCGCGTTATTCTCATCCACCCCGAATGTCCTGCTGGAAATGAACAGTGTGCCCGAAGTGCCCAGAGAGAGATTGCACGCCCCGTCGCCGACCGTGGCCGTGCCCACCGCCGCGGCGGCATTGTCTCCTGCTCCGGCGATCACCTGCACATCTGCCGGAAGATTCAGTTCCGCCGCGATCTCCGGTTTCAAAGATCCCACCGGTTCCCAGCTCTCATGAAGTTCGGGGAGCATCTCCTGATTGATTCCGCAGATCCGAACCATCTCATCAGACCAGCATTTATGCTCCACATCCAGCAGAAGCGTCCCGGAGGCATCCGAATAGTCCGTACAGAACGCTCCGGACAGCCGGTACGCCAGATAGTCCTTCGGGAGCATGATCTTCCGGATCCGGCCGAACAGATCCGGTTCATTCTCCCTCATCCACAGAATCTTCGGCGCCGTAAATCCGGCGAAAGCGATATTCGCCGTGCAGGCGGACAGCTTTTCTTTTCCGATCACCTGATTCAGATAGTCCGTCTGCTTTCCGGTGCGGCCGTCATTCCAGAGGATCGCCGGCCGAAGCACGCGATCCTCCTCATCCAATGCCACCAGACCGTGCATCTGTCCGCCGAAGCTGATCCCCCGGATCTGATTTCTGTCACACTCCGCCGTCAGCTCCCGCAGTCCGCGCATGGTCTGCTCATACCAGTCGTCCGGATTCTGCTCCGACCAGCCGGGGTGCGGGAAATACAGCGGGTATTCCTTAGAAACAACGTTATGTATCTTTCCATCCTCATCCATCAGCAGCAGTTTCACCGCTGACGTGCCCAGGTCAACTCCGATAAACAGCATGTTCTACCCCCACGGATTTTCTGTCGGATACCGAACTCCGGCAGGCTGATTGTAACCGATCTCCTCCACCGGAACTCCGATGTATTTAAATACTTCAAACAGTTCTTTCCCGTAATGTCCGAAAGCAACCGCTCCGTGGTGCGGGAAATTCTTCTCGATCAGCACATGACGGTAGAACCGTCCCATCTCCGGAATCGCGAATACTCCGATGGACCCGAAGGATCTGGTCGCAACCGGAAGCACCTCTCCCTGTGCCACATAAGCGCGCAGTTTGTTATCCGCTGTGCTCTGCAGACGGTAGAATGTGATGTCGCCCGGTTTGATATCTCCCTCCAGCGTTCCCTGTGTCACTTCCTCCGGCAGAGTTCTCGCCATAATCAGCTGATAGCCCATGGAGCAGGCGGTCAGTTTGGAGGAAGCCGTATTTCCGCAGTGGAATCCCATGAAAATGTCCTTCTGCGTATACGGGAATTTTCCGGCGATGCTCTCCTGATACATATCCGCCGGAACCGTATTATTAATATCCAGCAGCGTCACCGCGTCCTGGCTCACCACAATTCCGATAAACTCGCTCAGACATCCGTAAATGTCAACCTCGCAGGACACCGGAATTCCCTGAGCGGTGAGACGGCTGTTCACATAGCAGGGCACGAATCCGAACTGCGTCTGAAATGCAGGCCAGCATTTTCCCGCGATCGCCACGTATTTGCGATATCCTCTGTGCTCCTCCACCCAGTCTTTTAAAGTCAGCTCATACTGCGCAAGTTTTTCAAGCACTTCCGGCTTCTTATTTCCCTCGCCCAGCTCTTCTTCCATCTCTTTTACAACCGCCGGAATCCGCTCATCCCCTGCGTGTCTGTTAAACGCCTCGAACAGATCCAGCTCGGAGTTCTCCTCGATCTCCACGCCAATGTTATAGAGCTGCTGAATCGGCGCGTTGCACGCCAGGAAATTCAGCGGACGCGGTCCGAAGCTGATAATCTTCAATCCGTTAAGCCCGATGACCGCTCTGGCAATCGGCTCAAACTCATGGATCATATCCGCGCATTCCTCCGCCGTACCCACCGGATACTCCGGAATATAGGCCTTTACATTTCTCAGTTTCAGATTGTAGCTGGCGTTTAACATACCGCAGTACGCGTCCCCGCGTCCCTGAATCAGATCTTCCTGCGTCTCCTCCGCAGCAGCGATAAACATCTTCGGTCCCTCGAAATGCTTTGCCAGCAGAGTCTCGGAAATCTCAGGTCCGAAATTCCCCAGATACACAACAAGCGCATTGCATCCCGCTTTCTTAATATCATCTAAAGCCTGTACCATATGGATCTCGCTCTCCACGATACAGACCGGACATTCATAGACCGTTCCCTCCCCGTATTTTCTTGTGTACGCATCGATCAGCGCTTTTCTCCTGTTTACTGACAGGCTCTCCGGAAAGCAGTCTCTGCTCACCGCTACAACTCCGATTTTCAATTCTGGCATATTGTTCATGTCTCTTTTTCTCCTTTCCCGCGCCGGCATGGAATATCTATGGAATTCCGCCTTATCCTAGCTTCCATATCTCCTGCATCCATATATCCTGACATCCGCATATCCTGACATCCGCATATCCTGACACCCGCATATCCTGACATCTTGATGACTGCCGGTCCGCGTCCGACTGACAAATTTATTGTATCACCTTGCGAATACAAAATCGACCGGATTTTCATGAAAACCTCACGAATTGGCAACAGTTCAGCCATGGCGCGGGCGTATCGCACAAAAATGCTGCCGCATCCGTGATATACAATCACTTGATGCGGCAGCCCCGGATATTTCCATATTTATTTATCCCCATAATGATAGCGACAGGCCAGAATATATATATTATTATTGTCTATTTTATAAATAAGGCGATCTTTATCGTTGATTCTCCGACTCCAGAAGCCTGATAAATTTCCGGTCAGAGGTTCCGGTTTTCCAATCCCCTCATTTCCATTTCTGGAAATATCCTCCAAAAGGCTGTTAATCTTTTTTAAAGTTGTTCGATCCTCAGTCTGCCAGTATACATAATCCTTCCAACCATTTTCAGTAAAAACTTTATTCATGGTCATCTTCCTCTGTCAGTTCATGACTGGAAAAATTTCCCTTTTCCAACTGTGCCTTTGATTCCATCAGCCAGTCATAATTTGCCTTATTTCCCATAACATAAATATTTTCCATCATGTTATTATAAGTTTCTTCTGAAATTATGACCACATTTTTATTATTTTTTCTCGTCACAATCATGGTTTCATAATCATCTGTAACTTTATCCATGCATGATTTCATATTATCACGCAAAGTAGTATAATTTACTGCCAACATAATATCGCCTCCATTTACGTACAGTTTTCTGTACTTATATTATATTTTGCAGTCTATGCTACGTCAAGGGCTGTCGGAAAATATTGCATATATATTTTTTTAAGATTACTATTAACAGCAAATCTTTAAAATAATTTACTTACTTCTCTCCATACCTTTCCAGATACACGCTCAGCGCTCCAATCAGGTTCGAATCATTGAAATACTTGCACACCGTTATGTTCGGCAGCGGATTCCTCTGCGGGAAGATCGCGTCGATCTTCACCAGCTCTTCACGAACCATCTGAAGCAGGAGCGGCTGCGCGCTGATTCCACCTCCGATCGCGATCTTCTCCGGATCTATCATATACTGGCAGTTCATCGCCTGCATGGCAACTCTTCTGGCAAACAGCCGGAGTGCCTCAAGCACTGCTTCATCTCCCTCATTTGCCATTCTGAATACCTCTTCGCCCGTAAGTCCTTCCACCGAGATTTCCTTTTTCTCCGCCACAAGCCTAATCAGAGCCGGCGCGCAAACCAGATACCCGATCATATTATCCGAATTTAGAGCCCCCGCCGCATCGCTCACCAGATAACTGAACTCCCCGGCCATAAAATGCTGGCCCCGTACCAGCTTTCCATCCACGAACAGAGCGCCTCCAAGCCCCGTTCCGATGATCAGCACCGCCGCTGTTTTACATCCTTTCAGGCTTCCCCAGGTCATCTCCGCAAGCGCAGCGCATTTGGCGTCATTTTCGATCGTCACCGGCACATCGATCCGCTCTTCCAGCAGTTTAATCACTTCCAGATTCTCAATACAGTAAATAGAACCTCCGGTTCTCATAAATCCCTTCTCACTGTCGATCATTCCCGGCGCGCTGATCGCGACACCCGCTACCTGGCCGCGGTATTTCTCATACAGCTCCACCAGCATATCCAGATAGGCATCCACTGATTCCTTCGCAGTCGGCACCCTGCTCTTTTCATAGATTTTCAGTGTTTCATCCATTACCGCGTATTTGGTAAATGTCCCGCCGATATCGATTGTTAAGTATTTCATATCTGATCCGCTCCTTTTGATTCTTTTCCTATATCATATCAAATCCAAATAATTCGTACAATCTATTTAGTTTATCAACGAGAAGTTTTCTGATGGAAACAGAATTCAGACGGGATGTGGTTTTTTTTTTTTTTTTTTTTTATTTTTTTTGTTTTGCTTTTCTTTGTTTAGTCCATTTCTTCGACTCTTCGAATGAATGTAACAATACCGCAAAATGGTCGTGCAGAGGCACTCTCATTTT
>CALWBC010000261.1 GCA_944375755.1 uncultured Mediterraneibacter sp.
AAAAAGGAAGAACAGAAAGCGGCACGTACCGCTTCCGCGGCCCGGGCTGGACAGGAGTCGGGGACGAGACGCAGCGACAGGAAGGTGTCAGGCGTATCTTTTGCCACCTCTCTGACGCCGGGAAGCGGAAAACGGGGCGGAAAGAAATCGCCTGAACTCTATGAACTTACTCCGGAAGAAGACAATACTGCGGAGCATCCGGCGTTTGAAGACACCTTTGTGATCAACCGGGCGGAGGAACCGGAAGGGCAGGAAGAGGCTGCCGCGGATCCGGCCATGGCGATGCGGGGGACTCCGGATGACCTGTTCGGTGCTCCGGAGAACGCAAAAACAGCTGAGCCGGAGGAAAGTTCTCCGGTGCCGGAGAAGAAGACCAGAAGAAGCCGGACTAAGGACGCGGCCGCCGTCACGGCAGAGACGGAGAATGTGGCCGAGGCGGTTCGAAAGGAACAGGAGAAGGAACCGCAGGAGTACCGGACACCGCCCATGTCTCTGCTGAAGAAAGGGAAGAAGACCGGCGGAGATTCGGATGCCCATCTGAGGGCCACTGCCCTGAAACTGGAGCAGACGCTTCAGAACTTCGGGGTTGGCGTCCATGTGACGAATGCAAGCTGTGGTCCTTCTGTTACCCGGTATGAGCTTCAGCCGGATCAGGGGGTCAAGGTCAGCAAGATCGTTGGCCTTGCTGATGATATCAAGCTGAATCTGGCGGTGGCGGATCTGAGAATCGAAGCTCCGATTCCCGGAAAGGCGGCTGTCGGCATAGAGGTTCCGAATAAGGAAAATACAGCGGTTATGCTCCGTGATCTGCTGGAATCTTCCGAGTTCAGAAACAGCAAATCGCCGATCTCCTTTGCGGTAGGCAAGGACATCGCGGGAAAAGTAATTGTTGCGGATATCGCGAAGATGCCGCATCTGCTCGTGGCGGGTGCTACGGGATCAGGTAAGTCGGTGTGTATCAATACACTGATCATGAGCATTATCTATAAAGCAAATCCGGATGAGGTCAAACTGATCCTGGTTGACCCGAAAGTAGTGGAGCTCAGCGTTTACAATGGAATCCCGCATCTGATGATTCCGGTTGTGACCGATCCCAAGAAGGCGGCAGGAGCCCTTAACTGGGCAGTCGCGGAGATGGAGAAGCGATACAAGCTTTTTGCGGAATATAACGTGCGGGATCTGAAAGGATTCAACGAAAAAGTCGCCCGGGGCGAGACCGGCGAGGAGATCAGAAAGAAACTGCCGCAGATTATTATTATTATCGATGAGCTGGCGGATCTGATGATGGTTGCCCCCGGAGAGGTTGAAGGGGCGATCTGCCGTCTGGCACAGCTGGCAAGGGCTGCGGGACTGCATCTGATTCTGGCTACCCAGCGGCCGTCCGTCAATGTTATCACCGGTCTGATCAAGGCGAACATGCCGTCTCGGATTGCCTTTTCCGTTTCATCAGGAGTGGATTCGCGGACAATTATAGATATGAACGGAGCAGAGAAGCTGCTCGGAAAAGGAGACATGCTCTTCTACCCGTCCGGATATCCAAAACCGGTCCGGGTACAGGGTTCCTTTGTATCAGATAAGGAAGTACAGGATGTGGTAGACTTCCTGATACATAATAACGGCGCGGCATCCTACAGTGATGAGCTGGAGGAGCACATGAACAGCAATCTTCCCGCATCCGGGGCAGGCGGCCCGGCGGAGAGCGGAGATGATCATGATACGTATTTTGTAGATGCGGGAAAACTGATCATAGATAAGGAAAAGGCTTCCATCGGAATGCTGCAAAGGATGTTCAAGATCGGGTTTAACAGAGCGGCCCGTATCATGGATCAGCTTGCGGAAGCCGGAGTGGTCGGCCCGGAGGAAGGGACGAAGCCCAGAAAAGTTCTGATGACAAATGAAGAATTTGAAGAATATATCAGCAATAACGGCGCTGAGAATCAGTAATAAGACGAAGGAGGAAACAAAAGTGAAGACAGATATTCAGATTGCACAGGAAGCGGTAATGGATCATATCAAAAACATTGCGGCAAAAGCGGGAATTGAAGAGGAAGAACTGGAATTTTACGGAAAATACAAGGCGAAGCTTTCCGATGAGCTGTGGAACAGAATTAAGGACAACGAGGACGGAAAACTGGTTCTTGTTACAGCGATCAACCCGACTCCGGCAGGAGAGGGAAAGACGACTACGACCGTAGGACTCGGACAGGCTATGGCGAAACTTGGAAAGAACGCGCTGATCGCACTTCGCGAGCCTTCTCTGGGACCATGCTTCGGCATCAAAGGAGGAGCGGCAGGCGGCGGCTATGCGCAGGTAGTGCCGATGGAAGATCTGAACCTTCATTTCACAGGTGATTTCCATGCGATTACTTCTGCGAACAATCTTCTCGCTGCGATGCTCGACAATCATATCCAGCAGGGAAACGCTCTGCGCATCGATCCGCGTCAGGTGGTCTGGAAACGGTGCCTGGACATGAATGACCGTGTGCTCAGAAACATTGTCGTAGGTCTGGGGAACAAGACTGACGGCATGGTGAGAGAGGATCATTTCGTGATTACGGTTGCGTCTGAAATCATGGCAATCCTCTGTCTTGCGGATGATCTGGCAGATCTCAAGCGTCGTCTCGGAAAGATTATTGTTGCCTATAATTTTGACGGAGAACCGGTTACAGCGGATGATCTTCAGGCAACAGGTGCCATGGCCGCACTTCTCAAAGATGCCATTAAGCCGAATCTGATCCAGACACTGGAGCACACACCTGCGCTGGTACACGGCGGACCGTTCGCCAATATCGCACATGGATGTAACAGTGTACGCGCTACGAAAATGGCGTTAAAACTCAGTGATATTACAATTACGGAAGCCGGATTCGGAGCGGATCTTGGCGCGGAGAAGTTTTTCGACATCAAGTGCCGTATGGCAGGGCTCAAACCGGATGCCGTTGTTCTGGTTGCAACTGTGCGCGCATTGAAGTATAATGGAGGCGTTGCCAAGAGTGATCTCGCTGAAGAGAATCTGGAGGCACTTGAAAAAGGAATTGTAAACCTTGAGAAACATATAGAGAATATTCAGAAATACGGAGTTCCTGTAGTTGTAACGCTGAATTCCTTCGTGACAGATACGGACGCGGAGAATGAGTTTATCCGCCGGTTCTGTGAGGAAAGAGGATGTGAGTTTGCGCTTTCCGAAGTCTGGGAGAAAGGCGGAGAGGGCGGTATTGCCCTTGCGGAGAAAGTCCTTGATACACTTGAGAATAAAAAGTCAGACTTCCATCCGCTTTATGCCGATGATCTCTCCATCAAAGAGAAGATTGAGACGATTGCCAGAGAGATTTACGGAGCACGCGGAGTGGTTTATGAACCCGCTGCCGAGAGACAGATCAGCAAGATTGAGTCCATGGGATTCGCTTCTTTCCCGGTCTGCATGGCGAAGAATCAGTATTCTCTGTCTGATGATGCGAAGAAGCTGGGAAGGCCCGAGAACTTTGACATCCATATTCGTGAAGTGTATGTCAGTGCGGGTGCGGGCTTTGTCGTTGCGCTCACGGGCGCGATCATGACAATGCCGGGTCTTCCGAAAGTACCTGCCGCAAATGGTATCGATGTTACGGATGACGGAAAGATTACAGGATTGTTCTAAAGGAGAAATCAATGTCGCAGTTAATTGACGGAAAACAGATCTCAAAACAGATAAAAGACGAGTTAAAGGATGAGGTGGCACGCCTTGCCGCCATGGGAAAACATGCCTGCCTGGCTGTAGTTCAGGTCGGCAATGACCCGGCATCCAGTGTGTATGTAAATAATAAAAAGAAGGCTTGTGCCTATATTGGGATTGAGTCCCGTTCCTATGAGCTTCCTGAAGAGACAACGGAAGAAGAACTGACAGCTCTGGTGGAAAAGCTGAACAGGGATGAGGGGGTCAACGGCATCCTTGTACAGCTCCCTCTGCCTTCCCATATTGATGAGGATCGGATTATCCGCACCATATCACCGGATAAGGATGTGGACGGGTTCCATCCGGTCAGTGTGGGGCGTCTGTGGATCGGTGAGAAAGGATTCCTTTCCTGTACACCTGCCGGAATTATCCAGCTTCTGAAGCGTTCCGGCATATCCATAGAAGGCAAAGAATGCGTGATCATCGGAAGGAGCAATATTGTCGGGAAACCGATGGCAGCTCTTCTTCTTCGGGAGAACGGGACAGTTACGATTGCGCATTCAAGAACGAAAAATCTGCAGGAGATTACCCGGCGCGCGGATATTCTTATTGTCGCGATCGGAAAAAGGCAGTTCATCACAGCAGATTATGTCAGGGAAGGCGCTGTCGTGATTGATGTGGGTATGCACAGGGACGAGAATAATCATCTCTGCGGTGATGTGGATTTTGCGGACGTGGAGCCGCACACATCGGCTATCACCCCGGTGCCGGGCGGTGTCGGACCGATGACCATAGCCATGCTGATGAATAACTGCGTAGAAACCATACGCACTCAGGAGGAGAGAGCATGAGATGTACACACTGCGGAGCGGAGATTCCGGAGGATCAGGTGATCTGTCCCGAATGCGGTGCCGAGGTACAGATCGTACCGGATTATAATCCTCTGGAAGATGTTCTCGCAAGAGAGGTGAAAGGATCTGTAGAGGGCGCTACACGCCAGATTCAGACAGATGATATCAGACGGTACAGAAGAGATGACAGAACGAAAAACGTGAATTCTACGCGGGTCTTAAGTCAGGGGGAGATGGACCGTATCCGTGAGCGGAGAAGGGCCCAGACACGCAGACCGGGAGAATC
>CALWBC010000262.1 GCA_944375755.1 uncultured Mediterraneibacter sp.
TGTCAGAGCATCATGGAATTTTTTGTCCGTATCAGAATCAAAAATATTTTTTTTCATCTGCTCTTCCATCCTGCTGAGAATTCGGTCAAGCTGTTCTAGCTGAGGCTCTGAAATATTATGCATGGCAAGTCTTGCCGCATATTTTTCCAGCTCTGTCTTGATGCTCAGCATCTCAATATAGTTGATTTTTACAAACTCCATATAAATGGAACTGTGGCGGCGGTTGTGAGCTACATAGGTGCCGCTTCCCACCTTGGAGAAAAGGATTCCCTGATTTTCCAGAACTTTCAGTGCCTCTCTTACTGAGTGGCGGCTGGTCTGGAAACGGGCTGCCAGTTCGCGTTCGGGAGGAAGCTTATCCCCGTATTGAAGATCATTTGCCTGAATGTAACTGGTAATGGCATCCGCGATTTTCATATAAATGAGATCTTTGGACACCGGTGTAATCAGTGAAATATCGTTTTTCAAAATTTTCCCCTCGCAATTATTGTCGTATTAGATTATATTATATATGAAATTCGTAATTTTTCCAATATTCTTTCTGACATTTTCCGACATGGAAGATGATGATATTGAGGAATTGAAAGGAGTATTGCTGATAATGGAAAAGAAATTATTATTTGGAGACCGGATTGACCGTTATTTTGATGAGATGAAGGAAGATCTGAAAAAACTGGTATCCATTCCTTCTGTATGTGATACGGATTCTGATGTAAAGCCTTTTGGGCAGCCCTGTCGTGATGCGCTGGACTACATACTGATGCGCGCCCGGGATTTCGGACTGATTACGTCTGTGACAGATTATTACGCCGGAGACGCCCGCTATGGTGATGGAGATGAATACGCGGATATTCTGACTCACCTGGATGTGGTTCCCGCCGGATCCGGCTGGGATACGGCGCCTTTTGAGGCTGTGGAAAAGGGCGGAAAGCTGTTCGGGCGCGGAACCGCTGATGACAAAGGCGCTGCTGTTGCCGCGCTTTACGCCCTGCGTGCGTTAAAGGACGCAGATGTAAAAGGCAGACGGTGTCTGCGAGCGGTTTTTGGCTGCGGGGAAGAGATCGGAAGTGAAGATCTTACCGTTTATTATGAGAAGAACGGGTATCCGGCAGCAGGCTTTACTCCGGACTGCTCCTACGGGATCTGCAACAGTGAAAAGGGAATTCTGCGAATCCATCTGGAGGCGCCCCACAAGGAGGAGCAGAATATCCTCAGTTTCCAGGCGGGGACAGCTGTAAACGCGGTTCCAAGCGAGGCGCAGGCATGGATCAGATATACGGAAGAAGCCTGGACGAAGATACAGGAAATAATCAGGAACAAAGAGAGCGGACTTACGGCAGAACTTACGCAAGAAGTTCCCGAAGGGACTGGACTCGAAAGCGCGATTCATCTGTTCCAGAGAGGAAAAGCAGCGCACGGCGCGGAACCGGAGCTGGGAGTAAACGCTGCTTCTCTTTTGCTCCAGGTGTTGAAAGAGGTTCTCGGGGCAGATAAAATCGGGACTCTGCCTGCATTCGCGGCAGACAGAATCGGCATGGAATACAACGGGCAGAGCCTCGGAATCCGCAAGTCTGATGAACCTTCCGGTGATCTGACGCTGAATCTTGGAATCGTTTCCATTGGAAAGGAAAAGGATCAGATGGATCTTGATATCCGTTATCCGGTGACCGCGCAGAAAGATCCGATCATGACCGGAATCAGACAGGCGGCGTCACAGTACGGCGTTGCCGTGTCGGAGGCGAATCACATGGCGCCGCTCTACGTGCCGGAAGACTCTGCGCAGATCCGGATACTCTCGGAGGCATATGAAGCGGTTACCGGAGAGAAATGTGACATCTTCTCTACCGGAGGAGGTACTTATGTGCGACACGCGGACAACAAAGTGGTTGCATTCGGCCCTGTTTTTTCGGATCAGGAGCCAACGAACGCTCACGGGCCCAATGAGTTCCTGGATCTTGAGCGTTTCCGGGAACACTGCCGCATCTGCCTGGAAGCGGCATACCGTCTCCTTATAATGGAATAAAAAATACCGCCGTTCCGGATGCTTTCTATGAACGCGAAAGCAGCGGAACCGGCGGTATATTATTTTACTTTTTTACATTCCTATAGATACTGTCCGCAGAGAATTCCTTATTCACTGCATATCGTGACCGAGAGATTCCAGAGTGACAAGCCCTTCCCCTGCTCCCACTGCCGCCCCGTCAGCATACATTTCCAGACGGTGATAGTGGAAACGGACGGAATCTTCCGGTATGTTTTCATAACTCAAAAAAGTTTCCATGATCAGATCCGGTTTCAGGTTCTGCACACTTCCCGCAGCACACTGCACATAGATGGAATCCCCGCGGAATTCCCAGCTGTAGACCAGAGGACGGATATCCACCTCTTTCTCGCTTCTCTTCGTCTGCTTTATGACCCGGATTTCCTTTCGGCTCATGAAAGATTCAAACTTCTCTTTCCAGTCTTCCGGCAGGTTTCCCTTCCGCACTGAAATGAGATAATCCGCGCCTGCGAGGATCGTCATCCCCGTCATTTTCTTTTCCTCCGCAATCTGGCGGATGCTCAGAACCTCGATTCCCTCTACTCCGGTTTCATTCATCCGGTGTACCGCATCCCGGCTGTCTACCGGTTCAGTCAGCTCGATGTCAAGGTACTCTCCGTCGCTGGTCAGTCCAATGCCAAGCGGACTGGCGAAAGACATAATCATATGCGGGCTGTATCCGCCTGTAAATGCGATGGGAATATCCGCCCGGCGCATGACCTTCTGAAAATAGCGCATTACATCCAGGTGTCCGATGAAACGAAGGACCCCGTATTTGCGGAACTTAATTCTTGCCTTCATAACAGACACCTCCTCCAAATTTTGCCGCGCCGCAGCCGGAGC
>CALWBC010000263.1 GCA_944375755.1 uncultured Mediterraneibacter sp.
TTCATTCAATTGATTGTATAATCGTTTCCCAGTATATCTTTTTATTTCTATATCTTTCTTTTCGTTTCCCGCCGTATCTGCCTTTTCACCCGCACATGCACATGAGATAACAATTTTCGATCTGTCATACCGTTCCATCTCAACCAGCCGCAGATGCTTCATCCCCTGCAGCTCCCGCCTTGCCGTATCCAGCAGGGAAACATAACTGTCAAAAAGGCCGCTCCCCCGGCATGCCAGCAGACGGACACATTCATCCATGGAAGCCATCAGTACATAGGACGGACTGCTGGACTGAAGCATATGCAGATATCGTCTCACACGCTCCCGGTCTGCAGTCTGCCCGTTCATATGAAGAAGCGCAGTCTGTGTAAGCGAGGGAAGCGTCTTGTGCAGGCTGTGTATCACAATATCAGCCCCGTTTTCATTCCCGTTCCGGGGAAAATATGGATGAAATCCAAAATGCGCTCCATGAGCCTCATCGAGGATAAGAGGGATGCCCTTCCGGTGTACAATCTCCGCAATCCGCCTGACATCTGACACGGTTCCGTCATAGGCGGGCGATGTGATGATTACTGCTCGTATTTTCTGATTTTCTTCAAGTATCTTCTGTATTTTGTCCGGTGATACCGGACCGTTCAGGTCCATCTTTGGAACAGCGTCCGGATATATGTAAACAGGGCAAAGCTGATTCAGTATCACTGCATTATAGACAGACTTGTGGCAGTTCCGCGCCATAAGCACAGTGTCCCCTGGTTCTGTAGTGCCAAGGACCGCAGCAAGAAGCCCCACCGTGCTTCCGTTTACAAGATAGTGGGTCTCCTCCGCGCGAAAGAGTTCTGCTGCTCTCTCCTGTGCCTCCTTGAGAATTCCCTCCGCATGATGCAGATCATCAAACCCTTCAATCTCCGTAATATCAATGCCGTACGGAAGATCCGCACCGGTAACGGACAGATTTCTCTTGTGTCCCGGCATATGAAAGCCATAATACCCGGAATCAGAATATTTTTTCAGTTTATCATATAAATAATTCATTTATAATTCTTAACCTCTTTTTTATATAATCAACACATAGTTCTCACATTTTCCGGTTATATTATTGGCAAATAAAGCAGAGATGCTTTTTCACATATATTTCCTCTTTTCTCAGCCGGACTTTATCCGGCTTTTTATTTTTTGATATAGAAAAATATCCGAGGAACATCGTCTTCCCCGGATCTCTTAAATGAACTGAGCGTGCGGGGATTCGAACCCCGGACAACTTGATTAAAAGTCAAGTGCTCTACCACCTGAGCTACACGCCCGAATAACACAGCTCTCAGCTGCAACTACATTACCATATCATACTTCCCGCCAATAATCAAGGCTTTTGTTAAAAAACCGGAGAATCCAGCCCCGGTTTCCATATATCTTTCTATATATCTTTCCATATATTCCCGCCGGTCACTCGTCCGGAATCCGGTTCCTTCCGCGCTGCCTGTAATTTTGCACAGAGTCCGCAGGGCTCTTTGCAGACTCTGTGCGTACAGTAACAGCTGACAGACTGTCCTGCAGTCCGATCTATTCAACGACCTCAATAATCGGAGAAATTACCTTCTGATTTATGACATCAATAAATCCCACATCGGTCACTGCATATGCCGGAATTGCCGCCAGGCAGATAAACGACAGGAACATGAACGGAATCGTGATCGGGCTTCCAAGCTCCTGAATAATTCCATTCACTTTTCTCTTTTCATCCGCAAGCTCCTCTGCCGAAAGATCCGAGAGAAGTCCGCATACCGGATACGCAATCTCTGCGAGAATTTCGCCATCTTTTACAACATTCTGTCCGCCTCCGATCTCAATCAGATGGTTCACCGCAATTGCCATATCTTCAAAATTTGTTCCCATAACAATGACATTGTGATTGTCATGCCCCACCGATGATGCAATTGCACCGGCTTTCATGTGAAAGCCTCCCATAAACGCCTTCCCGATATTTCCGTTCTTTCCATACCGTTCCACCTGGGCAATGTAGAGAACATCCTGATCGACATCACACTGGACAACGCCATCCTTCACCTCCAGAACCGCTTCTCTTCCCTGTGTAATCGGAATCCACGGAAGCGTATCCATCACCTGAACTTTTACTTTTTTGACATTTTTGTCTACTGTAATCTGAAAGCTTTCCGGTGTGACAGGGTTTTTAAGCTTTGTTGTATTCAACAGACACTTATCGTGATCCGCCTTAGGATAAGAAACTAAAACATTTCCATTATCCATAATTTCTTTTCCTCCGGCGATAACTGACAATACTTTAAAGGACTCCTCGCCTGTCGTAATATTAATGTCAGCCCTTCTTCCCGGAGCGAGACCGCCGATCTTATCATCCAGATGAAATGCTCTCGCAGCATTCAGGGAAACCATCTGGATCGCGGTCGCGAAATCCGTTCCAAGCTTCAGAGCACGGCGCACGGCCTCATCCAGGTGTCCTTTATCAACCGCGTCAATTGTATGGAGGTCATCTGTCACAATGCTGACTCTCGATGTATCCAGTTTCTGTTCCAGAATCGGTTTCAGGCATGCTTCCATATTCTGTGCGGCAGAGCCTTCTCTCACCATCAGATGGCAGCCGTTTCTCAGTCTCTCTACCGCTTCCTCCGCGGACAGCGACTCATGATCCGTTGTGACTCCGGCAGCCAGACATACATTGAGCGATTTGCCTTCCATATCCGGCAGGTGTCCCTGACATGTCATACCCGGCATTTTCTTCACCGCATCCATGGATTCCATCAGTTCCGGATACTGGGAAAGCACATATGGTCCGACGATCTCAGAGAGCCCGACCGCATCTTCTCTGCTCAGTGCTTTTTTTATGATCCCGGGGTTAAATCTGCCTCCGCTTGTCTCCAGTTCCGGCGCAAACGGGATATGGGAAGGCACTACAAAATAAAGCCTGAGATCCGTCGCTTCCGCCTCTTTCAGAACCGCTTCTATCGCTTCCAGACCGCCCACAACGCCTACCTCATGAAGATCTGTCATGACAGCGGTTGTTCCGTGCTTCAGAACCAGCTCGGCAAAAGAACGGATTGAAAGGCTCGTGCTCTCCGGATGAATATGTCCATCGATAAATCCGGGCGTGATATAGTTTCCGCCCGCGTCAATTACCTTTGTATTTTCGCCAATTGTATAATCCACATCTCCTACCGCAGCGATACTGTCACCGGATACAGCGACACCTCCGTCATAGATTTCCTTC
>CALWBC010000264.1 GCA_944375755.1 uncultured Mediterraneibacter sp.
CTGTTCGGAGTAAAACCGGAGACAGACAAGAGCGGGTTTGCCTACAACATCCACATCCTGGATAAGGAGACAATGGAAGAGTACAACGTGGAGGATTATTTCACCTACCTGATGTTCGGACCGGAGCTGGAGTTCCGGTCGGAGAGAGACAGCATCGCGTTTCTTACAAAAGTCAACTGCGATCTCTATGATCAGGGCGGTTCCGGCCAGGTGAATTATCTGAATCCGGATGCCACGAAAGCGTTTATCGAATCAACATATGACAAGTATTACGAGCGGTTTGGCGAGGAGTTCGGGAAGACCATCACCTGTGTGTTTGACGATGAGACCAGAGTGTGCCATTCCATCCCGTGGAGCGCCGGGTTTGCCGAAGAGTTCAGGAAACTGAAAGGATATGATATCCGCCGGAAGATCTATCAGCTCATTCTCCCGGGAGAGAAGGCGGGAAGGATCCGCTGTGATTATTTCGATGTGGTGGCCCGTATGTACCAGGAAAATTATTTCGGGGAGCTGCACAAATGGTGTGAGAAACATAACATCCGGCTCTTTGCCCACCTGTTGGCGGAAGAGACGGTGTACGGACACACCCGTTACAGCGGAGATTATTTAAGACAGAACAAATACCAGGATGTATGCGGAGCGGATCATCTGGGCAAGGGAATCGGAAGCCTGAATATCAAATATACTTCCGCAGGCGCTCATTCCTATGGGAAGAAGCGCACGGCAGTGGAAGTTTTTGCCGGCTGCGGATGGGATCTGACTTTTGATGAATATACGAGAATGATCACATGGATGTTCCAGCAGGGCATGCAGATCATTATTAACCACGGGTTCTTCTACTCTGACCGGGGAGGCAGAAAGAATGACTGGCCGCCGTCACAGTTCTTCCAGTGGCAGGGATGGGATCGCCAGTCCGAGGGAAATGACATGATCCGCAGACTGCACTACGGTATGACGGATGGATTAAATGAACAGGATGTTCTCGTTTATTTCCCGCAGGAGAGTTTCTGGCTCTATTATCTGCCGGATCAGAATTACACCCACGGATATTTCCATGGTCCTTTCCTCAAAGATGAGAGAGCAGTGGAGATTGACCGTGAGCTCCAGCTGATCTTAAACGGACTGTCCTCGAAAAATATGGACTTTGACATCATACACAAAGACGCCGCGGAGAATTTCGCCGCTGTGGACGGAAAGATCGAGAATACACTGACCGGACAGAAGTTCTCTGTTCTGGTGCTTCCCATGTGCGAGCTTCTTCCTCTGGAAGTGGCGTCACTGTGTGAGAAATACGTTCAGGGCGGCGGCCGTATCGCCATGATCGGCGCACGTCCTCATCTGGCCATGAATCAGGCGGACGATGAAAAGGTAAAAGAGCTGTTTGAAAAACTGGAAAAAGACGGCGCGGCTGTGTACTTTGACACAGAGCAGAAGGAAGAGTTCTGTCAGTTTGTTGACGGACAGATTCCGCATCCGGTCAGAATCACAGCAGGAAAGAACGGCACGGTGAACAATCATCCGGCCTATTACGCATATCTGGAGGATCCCTATCTTCACGGAGGCGAGGATCTCTCAGGCGTAATGTTTGTGCGGTACATAAAAGACGGAAAGAGAAACTCTCTTTTCATGAATTACGGGGACACCCCGGAGACGGTCGAGGTCAGCGTGGAATCCACGGAGATTCCGGAAGTGTGGGATACATTTACCGGAGAGATAAAGGCAGCCGATGTCATCGGTCAGGAAGGAAATGTATACCGGATCCGCCTCGAACTGCCGTGTACCTATGGTGTATTTGTGGTGAGCAGTCTGTAGTACATATCTTGTGACGGTTCAGCTTCCGGCTGAACTGTCACGTGAAAAAACAGCAGAGACAGGCAGCATATGACATGGAGGAAATTTTGATGCGGAAAATCAGAGAAAGAACTTTTTCCGGGACAACAGACCCGGAAGTGACAGAACGGGAAATCAGCCATATGGCAGTGGCGCGGAAGGCTGCCGAGGGGGGGATGGTTCTTCTGAAAAATGAGGGGCATATCCTTCCCATAGCTCCGGGAGCGAAAGTCGCTCTCTACGGAAGCGGAGCTTCGAAGATGGTAAAGGGCGGCACCGGTTCCGGCGATGTGAATGAGCGGAAATCCGTCAGTATTTATGAGGGGATGAAGGCGGCTGGATATGAGATCACGAATGAGGAATGGATCAGAGACTATGACAGCCGCTATGAAAAAGCGAGAACAGACTGGAGAGACGATATTCTCAGGAGAACGGCAGGAAGTGAGAAAAACACGGATTTCTTCGCTGTCTATACGACCACGCCGTTTGTGCGTCCGGACGGAAAGGATGTGGAGAAAACAGACGCTGACTACGCGTTCTTTATCCTGAGCCGTGTGGCGGGAGAAGGCGCGGACCGGTTCGCTGATAAGGGAGACTACTTCCTGACAGATGGGGAGGAAAAGATGCTCGATGATCTCTGCCGGTACTATGAAAATGTGATCGTTGTCATCAACACCGGCGGTCTGATGGATCTGTCGTTCATGGATAAATACACGAATATCAGGGCGCTTCTGCAGATCGTACAGCCCGGCATGGAGGGCGGAAATGCTTTTGCTGACATCGTATCCGGCAAGGTGACCCCGTCCGGAAAGATGACGGACAGCTGGGCGTTCCGGTATGAGGATTACCCGAATGCGGAAAACTATTCCCATAACAACGGAAATGTGGAAAAAGAGAGATACAATGAAGGAATTTATGTGGGATACCGGTACTTTGACACCTTTAATGTTCCGGTGAGATACGGGTTCGGATACGGCCTGTCCTACACGGATTTTGACATTGCCGCAGACGCGGTGGAGTATCAGGCAGCAGGAGAAACACCTGCGGTGAAGGTACAGGTTACCGTGACAAACACGGGGAAACAGTATGCGGGAAAAGAAGTTGTACAGGCATACGTAACCTGTCCGGCCGGAAAACTGGAGAAAGAGTACCGGAGGCTTGCGGCATTTGCCAAGACAGATCTGCTGACCCCGGGGGAAAGTCAGAAGCTTGATCTGGAGATCCCGCTGTATCAGCTGGCCTCCTATGATGAAGCGGAGCCGGGATGGGTGCTGGAGGAAGGAACTTACGGCATCTGGATCGGAAATTCTCTGGAGAATGCAGAGCTGATCGGCGAGGCGCAGACTGACGGACGGGCTGTTCTTGTAAGGACAGAGCATATCTGCGTGCCACAGGAAGAGATAGAAGAGTTCCACTGTGACATGGAAGCGCGGCAGAAGAAATATGACGAGGCTGCCGCAAAAGCAGGGGATGCTCTGAAGAAGATATCCATCCCGGCAGCGTCTCTGGAGACGGAAACGCCGGAATACGCGAAGAACGCGGAGATTTATACATCGGAAGCGAAGGAATTTGTGGACGGGCTTACCAGAGAGGAGCTTGTGTGTCTGGCAGCCGGGGATCCGGGAAAGGCACAGGGCGGCAACCTGGGCGCGGCTGGAATCTCCGTTCCGGGCTCCGCGGGAGAGACTCACAAGTGCGCCATGGACAGAGGGCTGGCAAGTATCGTTCTGGCGGACGGACCGGCCGGGCTGCGTTTGATGCAGTATTACCACGTGGATGACGGGAAGATCGTATCCATGCCTTTCCAGTTCAGTCTGGAGGGAGGCATTTTCTGCCCGGATACGGGAGATCTGCCGGGACAGCGTTACTATCAGTACTGTACGGCGATTCCGGTGGGGACCCTGCTGGCCCAGACATGGGATACGGAGCTGATCCGCGAGGTGGGCGCCATGATCGGTTCCGAGATGGAAGAGTTCGGCGTAACGCTCTGGCTGGCGCCGGGCATGAACATTCACCGGAATCCGCTCTGCGGACGAAACTTTGAATATTATTCGGAAGATCCTCTGCTGGCGGGAAAGATCGCCGCTGCCATGACTGACGGCGTACAGTCCGTGCCGGGCTGCGGGACAACGATCAAACACTTTGCCTGCAATAACCAGGAAGACAACCGGAAAGGATCTGACAGCATCCTCTCAGAGCGGGCGCTCCGCGAGATCTATCTGAAAGGATTTGAGATCGCCGTGAAGGAGTCACAGCCCATGTCCATTATGACCAGTTATAACTTCATCAACGGAGTTCATGCGGCGAACAACTGTGATCTCTGCACGAAAGCGGCCAGAGATGAGTGGGGATTTAAGGGCGTCATCATGACAGACTGGACAACGACACGGGAAGATCCGACCTGTACCGCGTCAGGATGCATGCGCGCGGGAAATGATCTGATCATGCCGGGAAGCCAGGAAGATTATGACAATCTCTATAAGGAGCTGGAAGAGGGAACTCTTCCGGAAGAGGATCTCCGGGCCTGCATCTGCCGACTTGTGGACGTGATCTGGCGTTCCAACCGGTATGAGGCGTGACAGCTATTTAATTCATTAACAACTGATTTCAAAATGGGCGAAACCAGGGGGAATTTCAGAACGTATTTCTGCGGAGAAGGGGATGCGTACGGGTTCCGCTACAGGAAATAAGTGCAGCTAAAAGTTC
>CALWBC010000265.1 GCA_944375755.1 uncultured Mediterraneibacter sp.
GAACTTTTAGCTGCACTTATTTCCTGTAGCGGAACCCGTACGCATCCCCTTCTCCGCAGAAATACGTTCTGAAATTCCCCCTGGTTTCGCCCATTTTGAAATCAGTTGTTAATGAATTAAATAGCTGCTATGGTTAATTTTCACCATAATGATAAAGCGAAAACCACAGTATATAATTATACATTCATAGAGTAATAAAAGCACCGGGAGATGAATGATGAAAATGAGAACCCCCATTTTTCCGCTGAAGGTTCTGCTGATTCTTACCGCAGTCTTTTTCGGCGGATTTTATGAATTTGTAAGCTGTATGGAGACGATTGCCCTTGGCGGATATCTTCTGTATCTTCTATATAGAAAGAAGACGTTAAGTTTATATCTGAACAGGGGGATGATCCTGGCGGCGGTGATTGTGGCGGGATATGCGGTATCTGTGATTTCTGCTGCGGATAAGGGGATGGCGCTGATCGGTGTGGTAAAGTTTTTGCCGCTCTTTCTTTTTGTGCTGGTTCTTATGCAGCTTTCGGAGGAGGAACGCGGAGAGCTTTTATTGACAGTACCGTTTTCCGGAGTACTGATTGTGGGAGGATCTGTCCTCCTGTGTTGGATTCCGGCTGTGAGCGAATACTTTTTTCTGGAAGGCAGGTTAGGAGGCACGTTCCAGTACTCGAATACGATGGCTCTGTTTTTCCTTGCGGGAGTGATCCTGGTACAGGGAGAGAAAAAGGCGGCGCTGCCGGTGGGACTGAAAGCAGAGGAGAAGAAACGGAACCATGTGCTGAAGGGGAAGATGTTCATTTCAGCGGTTCTGATCCTGGGAATTTTTCTGACCGGGAGCCGGTCAGTCTTTGTGATGACTGCCGTGGTCCTGGTGATATTTGCCTGGCGCCGCAGGGAGTTCAGGATGTTCAACGCGGTGATTCTGGCAGCTGCCGTGGGGATCGGGGCTGTCTATTCGTTTGTGTCCGGGGATTATCAGAATCTGGGGCGGTTTCTCACCATATCACTGACGAACAGTACGCTTGCGGGAAGGCTTCTTTACTGGCAGGATGCCCTCCCTCTGGTGGCGGCGCATCCGTTGGGTCTGGGATATATGGGGTATTATTATGTGCAGGGCTCCGTACAGACCGGTGTGTATACCACGGTGTTTGTTCACAATGATTTCCTTCAGATCCTTCTCGATATCGGGTGGGTCCCGGGGATTGCTGCCGCTGCGGTATTCCTGAAAAGTCTGTTTTCAAGGACACCTGATGATGCGGAAAAAGCGGTGCTGGCCGTAATCGGCATGCACTGTCTGTTTGATTTTGACATGCAGTTTCTGAGCATGGGATTCCTGTTCCTGATGACGCTGGGTGGATATAAAGATCAGGAGACAGAACGGCGGAAGGTGAGGAAAGGGAGCCGGAAAGGACAGGCCGGCGGGAAAGTATCGTCCGGAGAAAAAATGCTCTGCGCCGGAATGGCGGTGCCGATGTTTTTGTCGCTGTATTTTATGGTTCCTCTGTTATCTTCTTATCTGGGAAACAATGAGCTGGCGCGGACTGTTTATCCCTGTTATACGGAGGCGAACCTGGCGCTTCTTGAACGCGCCGCGACCAGGGAAGAAGGAGAGACGCTGGCGGATGGAATTCTGCGGACGAACCGGAGCTGCGCCCTTGCATTTGACGCAAAGGCTCTTGCCTGTGCCATGGACGGTGACTATGAACAGATGATCGCGTGGAAAGAAAAGGCGCTGGAATATCATCCGTATGCGCTCTATGAATACGTGGATTACGTCAGCCTTTTAAGCCGCGGACTGGAAGAGGCATATCAGATGGGGGATGGAGAACAGGCGGCGGACTACAGGCGGCGGATCCGGGAGATCCCGGACAGACTGGAGGGGCTGAACAGCCGCACCAGCGCTCTGGGCTGGATGATTCGTGATCTGCCGGAGACAGAACTTCCGGACGAAATGATGGAATATATTAAAAGTTTATAAATTATTAGCACTCGACTTGAAAGAGTGCTGATTTTCTATTGACTTTTGAAAAATGCTGTACTAGAATGTCTCTTGGATACAGAGTTTGACTCTGTAACACGACCAGCAGTGTGTATAATACAGTAGTGTGAATATAAAGGAGAGTGCATAGTATGGCAGTAAAGAAAGGTAACTTATCCATCGACAGCGAGAATATATTTCCGATTATAAAGAAATGGGTTTATTCGGATCATGATATTTTCGTACGTGAGCTTATTTCCAACGGCTGCGATGCCATTACAAAACTGAAAAAACTGGATATGATGGGAGAGTACGAGCTCCCGGAAGGATATAAGCCGAAGATTGAAGTGGTTGTAAATCCGGAAGAGAAGACCATGAAGTTCATTGATAACGGTCTTGGAATGACAGCGGATGAAGTGGAAGAGTATATTACGCAGATCGCTTTTTCCGGTGCTACACAGTTCCTGGAGAAGTATAAGGACAAGACAACGGAAGATGACATGATCGGTCACTTTGGACTGGGATTTTATTCTGCTTTCATGGTTGCGGATGAGGTGCAGATCGATACGCTTTCCTATAAGGAAGGAGCGACACCGGTGCACTGGGCAAGCCAGGGAGGCACAGAGTATGAGATGCAGGACGGCAGCAAGACAACGGTCGGTTCCGAGATTACACTTTATCTGAATGAGGACAGTCTGGAGTTTGCGAACGAGTACCGGGCAAGAGAAGTGATTGAGAAATACTGTTCTTTCATGCCGGTTGAGATCTTCCTGTCAAAGGCAAACGCGGAGCCGGAGTATGAGACCATCGATGAGGCGGATGTGCTTGACACGGATGAAGTAGTGGAGCATATCACGGAAGAGCCGAAAGAGGGCGAGGAAGGCGAGCCGAAGAAGAAAGCAAAGATTGTAAAACGTCCGGTATCCTTAAGTGATACGCATCCGCTGTGGACAAAGAGCCCGAGCGAGTGTACGAAAGACGAGTACATTGCTTTCTACCGCAAGGTATTCATGGACTATAAGGAACCTCTGTTCTGGATCCACCTGAATATGGATTATCCGTTTAACTTAAAGGGAATTCTCTATTTCCCGAAGATCAACACGGAGTACGAGTCCATCGAGGGCACGATCAAACTGTACAACAATCAGGTGTTTATCGCAGATAACATCAAAGAAGTGATCCCGGAGTTCC
>CALWBC010000266.1 GCA_944375755.1 uncultured Mediterraneibacter sp.
CGAACATGAAAAATAGCATGAAAAAATGGAAGCAACGGGGCTCGAACCCGTGACCTCTCGCGTGTGAGGCGAACGCTCATCCCAGCTGAGCTATGCTTCCATAACAACTATTATAGCACTTAAAATAAAAAATTCAATAAATAAAAATTATTTAAAACCGGTTGACAATACCGGGAGACTGTGCTAAATTAAGTTCAATTTAATATACTAAACCGTTGAAGCGGAGATAACGGCAATGATGCCTTTACAGAGAGCCTGAGCAGGTGAGAGTCAGGTGAGAAACAAGTTGTCAAATGGACCGCTGAGGGTGCAGTCAAATGTGAGCAGTCTGTCGGAATGTTCACAGAGTATTCTGCAACGTGTGGGCATACGTCAGTTGCCGGGGATATGATGGTATCCTGCTAAGTGCACGGGCACTCCCGTGAAATCAAGGTGGCACCGCGGATCGTGTTATACTTGTAGAAGTGTAAGCATATTCGTCCTTGACAGATAACAGTTTCTGTCAGGGGCATTTTTTTACTCCTTTGACAGAGATGTGAAAGGAGTTTTTTTATTATCAGGAGGTGGAACATGAATATTTTACCCGAACTCAAAAAGGTCAGGGAGATCGCGGAGCAGAAGGAATATGACGTGCTTCCGGTCAGCTGTGAGATCCTCTCTGACATCTGCACACCCATTGAGGCGATGAAGATCCTGAAAAACGTATCAACGCACTGCTACATGCTGGAATCCGCTCTGGCGGATGAAAAATGGGGCCGCTACACATTCCTGGGATTTGACCCGAAGATGGAAATTACCTGTGTTGACGGCGAGATGAAAGCCGGCAGCATCCGGCTGAAAACAGATGATCCTTCCGGATATCTCCGGCAGATCCTGTCGGAATACAGAAGCCCGAGATTTGACTATCTGCCGTCTTTTACAGGCGGTCTGGTGGGATATTTCTCCTATGATTACCTGGGATACAGCGAATCGGCTGTCCGGACGGAGGCGGAGGATACGGAAGCGTTTAAGGACGTGGATGTGATGCTGTTTGACAAGGTGATTGCATTTGACCATTTCAGGCAGAAGATCATTCTCATGGTAAATATGCCGCTGAAGGATGTGGAGGTCAGTTATAACCGGGCTGTGCTGGAACTGAAGCGGCTGGTCGATCTGCTTCGAAACGGTGAGAAGAAAAATGAGCCCGGCGGACGGCTTCTCGGAAAGGTCACGCCGCTGTTTGAGAAGGAAGCGTTCTGTGCCATGGTGGAAAAGGCGAAGCAGCATATCCGGGAGGGCGATATTTTTCAGATCGTGCTGTCGAACCGGCTGAGCGCTCCTTTTGAAGGGAGTCTTCTGAACACCTACCGGGTGCTGCGTACGATCAACCCGTCACCCTATATGTTCTATTTCTCGGGAACCGATGTGGAAGTGGCGGGAGCGTCCCCGGAAACTCTGGTGAAGCTGGAAGACGGCGTCCTTCACACGTTTCCGCTGGCGGGAACGAGACCGAGAGGGCGGAGCGATGAGGAAGACCGGGCGCTTGAGGAGGAGCTTCTCTCGGATGAGAAAGAGCTTGCGGAACACAACATGCTGGTGGACCTTGGAAGAAATGATCTGGGGAAAATCAGCAGGTTCGGAACCGTGCAGGTGGAAAAGTTTCATTCCGTGGAACATTTCTCTCATGTTATGCACATCGGTTCTACAGTGAGAGGTGAGATCCGGGAAGGAAAGGATGCCCTGGATGCCATCGAGGCGGTGCTCCCCGCGGGGACACTTTCAGGAGCGCCGAAGATCCGGGCGTGCCAGCTCATCGGAGAACTGGAGAACAATAAGAGGGGCATATATGGAGGAGCTATCGGATATATTGATTTTACCGGAAATATGGATACCTGCATCGCGATCCGGATCGCCTATAAGAAAAACGGCAGGGTATTTGTCCGAAGCGGGGCGGGAATCGTGGCGGATTCCGTTCCGGAGAAGGAGTTTGAAGAGTGCCTGAATAAAGCGAGAGCTTCCCTGAAGGCGCTGGAACTGGCACAGGAGGTGGATGTATGATTCTTCTGATTGATAATTATGACAGCTTTTCCTACAACCTCTATCAGCTTATCGGGGAGATTGATCCGGACATCCGGGTCATCCGAAATGATGAAATGACGGTGGAGGAGATCGAAGCCATGAAACCGGACCGCATCATCCTGTCGCCCGGACCGGGCAGACCAGAGGACGCCGGGATGATCATGGAGGCGGTGAAGACGCTGGGAGAGAAAATCCCCATTCTGGGCGTCTGCCTGGGACATCAGGCAATCTGCGCGGCATTCGGGGCTGCTGTGACGTACGCGAAAGAACTGATGCACGGGAAGCAGTCTCAGATCCGGTTCGATACGGACAGCCCGCTGTTTCGCGGATGCCCGCAGACGGCACCGGCGGCGAGATATCATTCCCTCGCCGTGGACGCGGATACTCTGCCGGACTGTCTGAGAGTGACGGCCAGGACCGTGGACGGTGAGGTGATGGCAGTGGAACACAGAGACTATCCGATTTTCGGTGTACAGTTCCATCCGGAATCGATCATGACGCCGGATGGGAAAACAATGATTCGAAATTTTATAAAGGAGATATAGATTATGATCAAGGAAGCAATCGTAAAAATCGTCAATAAGGAAGACCTTACGTATGAAGAAGCCTACACGGTGATGAATGAGATTATGAGCGGAGAGACCACTCCGACTCAGAATGCGGCGTTTCTGGCTGCGCTTTCAACAAAAAGCGCCCGGGCGGAGACAACAGACGAAATCGCGGGCTGCGCGGCAGCCATGCGCGCCCATGCCATAAAGGTGGAAACAGACATGGAGGTATTTGAGATCGTCGGAACCGGCGGGG
>CALWBC010000267.1 GCA_944375755.1 uncultured Mediterraneibacter sp.
AATAAAGCGGCTTATGTATTCGGTACCGCATCCATTGCCGCGGGCAACTATGACATCATGGCGGCAGTTATGATCGGCGGTATGACACCTCCGTGCGCCATTGCTCTTGCGACCCTGCTGTTTAAAAACAAATTTACGAAAGAGCAGAGAGAGACCGGTCCGACCAACTTCATCATGGGGCTGGCATTTATCACGGAGGGAGCCATCCCGTTCGCGGCGGCGGATCCGCTTCATGTGATTCCCGCATGTATCGCCGGTTCGGCAGTTGCGGGAGCCATATCCATGGGATTTGGATGTACGTTGATGGCGCCGCACGGTGGAATCTTTGTATTCCCGGTTGTGGGACATCCGATTATGTATCTGATCGCGCTCGTAGTCGGAACTGTTATCTCGGCAGTCCTTCTTGGTATTCTGAAAAAGAAGGTGGATTAATCTTCCGGTTTGGCGTACAATATAAGAAATACCGTAAGAGGAAGAGGTAGCCATGCTGACAGAACAGAGATATGAAATGATACTGGCGCTGCTGAAGGAAAAGAAAAGTGTTACCGTTACTGAGATAACGGATCTGCTTGGCATTTCCGAGTCTACCGCAAGAAGAGATATTAATGCATTAAGCAGCGCCGGCAGACTGAAGAAAGTATTCGGCGGCGCTGTCCTGCGCGACAGCGCGCATGTGACTCAGGAGCCCACCGTGGCACAGAAGGAGAATCTCCACCGGGAGGAAAAGCTGCTGATTGCCCGCCGCGCGGCAAACATGATCGAAGATTCGGATATGGTTTATCTGGATGCGGGAACGACGACGGGGTGTATGATCGAGTTTCTGGCGGAAAAAAAGTCGCTGTTTGTTACGAATGCCGTTGCGCATGCCCAGAGGCTGGCCAAACAGGGAAACCGGGTGCTTCTTGTAGGCGGAGAGCTGAAGGGATCGACAGAAGCTGTGATCGGAGCGCAGGCGATGGAGATGCTGTTGAGATATCATTTCACGAAAGGGTTTTTCGGAGTGAACGGTGTGACCCGAACGGCGGGCTTTACCACGCCGGACGCGGGAGAGGCAAGCGTGAAGCGCACGGCGGTTCAGCAGTGCGAGGAAAAGTATTTTCTGGCAGACAGCACGAAGTTCGGAGCTGTCAGTGCCGTTACGTTCGCCCCCTATGGCGCAGGGAAGATTATCACGGAGCAGGCTGCGGACGGATACGGAGAGGAAAAGGATCTGATACTGTGCAGGCAGTGATACCGTGCGGGCAGAGGTTTGCCTGCGGCAATAAATTCTCAAACGCCATGAACGGACCGGATCGCTTCCGAATATAAGATATGATAAAAAAGTTCAGGGACGGCTCTGTGCGGAATTCATTCCGCCGGGAACCGTCCCTGAACTTTTTCGGCTTTTTCAGCTTATGAAGACTGCCAGTTTTATAAAGACTGTCTGTTTTATTTCCCGATGTTTACGGGAGAAGGAACGCATACATCACAACAAAGTGGCACGCGCTTCCGCCCATTACAAAGAGGTGGAAGATCTCGTGGCTGCCGAAATTCTTATGTCTGCTGTTGAAGATCGGCAGTTTCAGCGCGTAGATAATACCGCCCACCGTATAAATAATACCGCCTGCCAGAAGCCAGCCGAATGCTGCCGGTGACATATTGTTCAGGATCTGGGTGAATGCCAGTACACAGGTCTATCACATTCCGATATAGAGAACAGAAGAGACCCATTTCGGGCAGTATACCCAGAACGCCTTGATCAGGATTCCGGCGATTGCGATCGACCAGACGATGGAGAGCAGGATGATTCCTGTCTTTCCTTTCAGTACAATCAGGCAGACCGGAGTGTAACTGCCGGCGATCAGCACGGATATCATCATGTGATCGATCTTTTTCAGGATTGTGTTTACCTTTTTGGAGATGTCAAATGTATGGTATGTTGTGCTCGCGGCATATAATAAAATCAGGCTTGCCGCGTAGATCGCAAGCGATATGATGTATATTCTGCTCGGCTCGTGAGCCGCTTTGATCAGGAGCGGTACGGCGGCGAAAATAGCCATCAGCATGCCGATAAAATGAGTGATCGCACTTCCGGGTTCTTTGATATGTCTTTTCTTTTCCATAATATATGCACCTCCTGGATGTTAAGAAAACAACAAGTGGTTATCAAAACTACTTTAAGTATATGCATATATTACATCAACGATTCATAAAAATCAATTATAAAATTGTACAAAAGAAAACCGGGTTGCCCCGGTTTTCTGTATAGATTTCCGTATGGATGGATATCGGATTTTTGGTGGATATAATCAGTGGATATAAGTTCCTGTCTTTCCCTTGAGCGCTTCCTTGACTTTGTCAAAAGAAGTGATATATGCGCAGCGGCCGTCCCCCTGTTCGATAAATTCAACGGCAGCCTGGAACTTGGGAAGCATGTTGTAAATGCCGAAATGTCCCTCTTCCATGTAGCTTTTCGCCTGTTCTACCGTAATATCGCCCAGCGGCTGTTCATCGGACTGGCCGAGATTGATACATACTTTCTCCACATTTGTGAGAATGATCAGCATATCTGCGTTAATTCCCTCCGCAAGTTTTCCGGCAGCGAGATCCTTTTCAATGACAGCGCTGGCACCTTTTAAGTGATTGTCCTGTTCCATGACAGGAATACCGCCGCCGCCTGCCGCGATAACGACCTGATCCGCGTCCAGGAGAGCGTTGACCGCGTCGAGTTCCACGATTTTTACCGGATTCGGAGCAGATACAACCCTCCGGAATCCTTTTCCGGCTTCTTCGATTACATAGTTTCCTTTCCGGCGCTCTTCGTTTGCTTCCTGCGCGTTCATGTAACGTCCCAGTACTTTTGTGGGAGTATAGAAAGCATCATCATAGGGATCCACGATCACCTGAGTCAGGATTGTGCTGACCGTACGGTAGATTCCCCGGTTTAACAGTTCCTCGCGGATGCCGTTTTGCAGGTCATAGCCGATATATCCCTGGCTCATGGCAGAGCAGACAGACATCGGACACGCGGTATATTCGGGATGGGCCTTCGCAAATTCGTTCATGGCCGTATGAATCATGCCGACCTGCGGCGCATTGCTGTGGGTGATGGCTACCTGGTAGCCCTCTTCAATCAGATCCGCGATGCATTTCGCAGTATGTTTTACGGCAACTTTCTGTTCCGGAAGGGTAGTCCCGAGGGCTCTGTGGCCGAGGGCAACAACAACTCTTTTTTTCATAGACAATCTCCAATCCGCCGCCCTGAAATAGCGGCATATTATACTTTCATCACCGCG
>CALWBC010000268.1 GCA_944375755.1 uncultured Mediterraneibacter sp.
GGATTCTTCAGATCGATTTCCTTATGCGCCACATTCATGTCCCCGGTTACAATCACCGGCTTTTTCTCCTCGAGTTTCTTTAAATAGGCCCGGAAGTCATCCTCCCATTTCATGCGGTAATCAAGACGAGCCAGCTCATTCTGGGAATTCGGCGTATAGACTGTCACAAAATAAAAATCTTCAAACTCGCAGGTAATCACCCTGCCTTCCTGATCGTGCTCTTCTATTCCGATTCCATTGGAAACGGAAAGCGGCTCTTTCTTCGTAAATACCGCTGTGCCAGAATACCCTTTCCTCACGGCATAATTCCAGTACTGATAATATCCCGGAAGATCAAGCGTAAGCTGCCCCTCCTGCATCTTCGTCTCCTGAATACAGAAAATATCCGCATCCGCCTCTTTAAAAAAATCAAGGAATCCCTTCTGCACACATGCCCGGATTCCATTTACATTCCACGATATCAGCTTCATTCCATACCTCCTTTACCCGCGCACCTCTCCGGGTACGCAAGGAAGGACAGATACTTCCGTGATCTGTCCTGTCTGTTTTTAATCATAGCGCACTTCTCTGAGAAACAGGCCGCACGCCGGAGCCAGAAAACCGGCAGCTGCCCTGTCTTTTGATTCCAGCGCCTTCCCGGCACTTCCGGGCGTGCGCTGATGCGTTCCTGTCTCCAACAGGGTTCCGGTAAGAATCCGCACCATATGATACAGAAAACCGGTTCCTTCATATTTAATATTTACCCTGCTGCCCTGTCCGCTGATCATTATATCATAGATTGTCCTTTTTGTGGACTTTTCGTCCTTTTTATCTGTATATCCGGCGAACTCATGCGTTCCTTTCAGAAGACACGCAGCTTCACGCATTGCTTCCAGATCCAGTTTCTCCGGGAAATGATAGCAGTATCTTCTCTCAAACACATCCGGTCTCTCCCCGGTATCGATCCGGTATTCATACACTTTCCCTACAGCGCTTTTCCGGGCATGGAACCCGTTTCTGACCAGCTCCGCTCCCAGAATTCTGATATCTGCCGGGATCCGGCCGTTAATCCTTCTCACGAAAGATTCCGCATCAACCATGCCCGGAAGCACAATACTTGCCGTCTGCCCTGACGCATGCACTCCCGCATCCGTTCTTCCGGATCCGTTTACTTCCACGGAGAATCCCATTTCTTCTGATACCGCGTGTTCCAGAATCCCCTGAATCGTCCGGTCCGTATTCGCCTGTCTCTGCCATCCCTGATATCCGGTTCCGTCGTACGCGACGGTCAGCTTATACGTACGCATCGCCTACTGCAGGAACTTCTTAAGTTCATCCATAAAAGTATTGACGTCTTTGAACTCCCGGTATACGGACGCAAACCTTACATATGCCACCGGATCCAGATCTTTTAATTTCTCCATGACAATCTCGCCGATCACGCTGCTCGGGATTTCCTTCTCCTCACGGTTGAAGATTTCCAGTTCGATGGCATCGATCGTCTTCTGAATCGCCTCCGCCGGAACCGGTCTTTTATAGCAGGCGCTTAAGATGCCGTGTTCGATCTTGGAGCGCTTATACTGCTCACGGTTATTATCCTTTTTAATCACGATCAGCGGTATGGTCTCCACCTTCTCATATGTTGTAAATCTTCTCCCGCACTCATCACAGGAACGTCTTCTGCGAATCGAACTTCTGTCTTCCGCAGGCCTTGAATCAATCACCCTTGTATCCGGGTTGCCGCAATATGGACATCTCATAATTTTTCCTGCCTTTCTCCGTATCCGGTACATCATTTTGTTAACTGCGTACATTATACACAATCACTAAAACTTTTGCAAAAATTTTTCCTCCTGAATCTCCACAATAACAATATCCGGTCCTGTTTTTCTGATGCATCCGAAAGGAATGACATACTCACAGTCCGTACCGATAAAACCGCAGATCTTTCCCGGTCCGGGTACGATCACCGCCTCCACCTCCCCGCTGCAGATATTGATCTCCACATCCACAATACATCCCAGCTTTCTTCCGCTGCAGATATTCACCACTTCCTTTTCCCTGAGTTCGCAAAGTCTCATTTTCTCCCTCCCTTCCGGAAACATACGACATAAAGCAGCTGCCATCCCGCTTCTCCTCCCCGAAGCACAGCGCGCTCCCTCCCCATTTATTATATGAAGCCGCAGCCAAAAGGTCCTCCCCCTTTTCTTTTTCCGCCTGATGCATTACAATAAGGAAAGCACATGCCGGACAGGTTGTCCCGCTTGCGAATAAATATAAGGAGAAATCACAGACCATGAAAGAGACAATTCTTCTTTTTAATCCGCCGGAAAAAGACCGCCTTCTGAAAATCGAGATGGCGCTGTTTCCGCTGCATATCCGCCTGAGACGCGTTGAATCCCCGGAGTACAATCAGCCCCTGGGCGTTCTCGCCGGAGTCAGGGAGATCGCACCCGCCGAAGGCACCTATGACGGGCCGGAACTTCCGGACACTATGTTCGTCTTCTGCTTTCTGTCCGAAAACCGCCTGAACCAGGCTCTTGCAGCCCTCAGAAAATGCGGTGCGGGTCCCTTCCCCTACAAGGCAGTTCTCACTCCGACAAACAGCACCTGGACCGCCCCGGACTGTTTCACCGAAATACGCAGAGAACACGAGGCGCTGCATCCCCAGTAGGAGCTTCAGCTATTTTGTTCATTAACACACGATGTTAAAACAGACGAAACCAAAGAAAATTGTCAAAACGTATTTCTGCGGGGACGGAAGATACTGTAAATTTCAGCATCTTTCAGCCGCGCCGTTTCTTCTTTATTCAGCCTGTTTTGTTGATTGACGGGAAGGTTTCTGGTGGAAACTACAGCCATCGATGTGCTTTTCCGATCAGATGCGCCAGTTCAAAAACAGGGGACTGCGTGAGCCATGCGTCGAAGCAGGAACGTATGAGAATCCTTCGTTCTGAATGTTAAAGACCGGAAAATGAGAGTGCCTCTGCACGACCATTTTGCGGTCTTGTTACATTCATTCGAAGAGTCGAAGGAGTGGGCTCAGCATGGCGATGCAGTCCCCTGTTTTTGAACGTCCCTTTAATCGAAAAACTCATCCCGTCTGAATTCAGTTTCCATCAGAAACCTTCCCGTTAATGAACGAAACAGCTGCCGCACAAAACGTCAGCTTCTTGCAAATCCTCCCCGGATATTTTATAATAGAATATCATTTTATCAGAACGGGAGGGTTCTTCATGTGGAAGAGAAAGGTGCTTAAAAAGAAAACACGCGAATTGCTGAAGCTGAGTTATCCCAGAATGATCGCAGTATGTTTTCTTATCGCCATGCTCACGACATCGTACTCTGTCTCTACGACTGCATTTACTCTCCATACGTCTTCCGGTCAGCCGGAAACGGATGCCGCTTTTTCCGTCAGCATCCCGAATTCCGAACTGATTACAGATGCCATAGACACATTTCTCACCAACGCGCATCTGTCGAACTGGTTCAGCGGCAGCGCCGAGGATATTCTTTCCTCCGTTATTGACATGGGATCGAATACCATCTCTGTCTTTTTCACCGCGCTTCGGGCCGTCTATCTCTTTTTTGCGGAAAATTTCGGCACGGCTGTCATTTTTCCCGCTGTCAGTGTCCTCCTGGTATTTTTATATCAGATATTTGTTAACAATATTCTTCTGATCGGTGAAAAGCGGTTTTTTCTTGAAAACCGTAATTACCGCCAGACTCCGATTTCGAAAATCTTCTTTCTTTATAAGCTTCGCTGTCTGCGCCGTCCGGCATGGATCATGTTCTGCCGTTCGCTTTTCCAGGGTCTGTGGGATCTTACCATCATCGGCGGTTTTGTCAAGCACTACGAATACAGTATGATTCCCTATATCCTGGCGGAGAATCCGAAAATCAGCAGAAAGGACGCCTTCTTTCTCTCCCGGCAGCTCATGCACAAAAACAAATGGAAGTTTTTCAAACTGGATCTTTCCTTCCTTGGGTGGCAGATTCTCTCCGTGTTCACACTGGGGCTTCTGAATTTCCTGTATGTGAATCCTTACATAGCCGGCTGCAGAGCCGAACTGTACGCAACCCTGAGACGCAACTACGTTCTCTCCCGCTCCGCGCGCTACGAAGAACTCAGCGACTCATACCTGGAACATGTTCCATCAGAGGATGAACTTCTCATCAGCAAGGCACTGTATGATGATTCTCAGGGTCCGTATACAAAGATTTCCTATTTTGCGCCGGAACAGTATCCTGTGTTTCTCTTTTCCGTGCAGCCTCCTTTAAAGGCCGTCAGATCTCCCTTAAGGGCAGACCGGAAATATGACATTTACACTTACCTGTTTCTGTTCCATGCCTTTTCCATATTCGGCTGGTTTCTGGAGACAGCCATCCACCTGATGCGGGAGGGCACCCTGTCCCAGCGCACGCTGCCCTTTGGTCCGTGGATACCGCTGTACGGTCTGTACGGGATTATCATACTTCTGATCGCCAGACGGCTTCAGAAAAAGCCTGTGGCGGTCTTTGTGGTAAACGCTGCCGTTTACTCTATTCTGGAGTTCGCGGCCAACTTTATCTATGAACAGTTCACCGGCACGGCACTTCGGGATTACAGTGAGTTTTTCCTGAATCTGGACGGCAGAATCTATCTGGGCGGTTCCGTTGCCTTCGCGCTTCTGGGATGTGCCTATGTCTATTATCTGGCGCCGCGCTGGAGTGATTGCTACATGAAGCTTGGCAGAAGCAAAAGGATTATCCTCAGCATACTTCTCTGCATCCTTTTTGCCGTCAACATCGGATTGCGTCTGAGCGTCTTTTTAAGTTGATTTTTGATGAAAATAATAGTACACTTTTTTTATCAGTGAATG
>CALWBC010000269.1 GCA_944375755.1 uncultured Mediterraneibacter sp.
ATCACTCCCAGCCCGAGAAGCTGAACCGGAAACAGCGCCGCGTACATCACCCCGGCCGTCTGCTCGTACCCCGGATTCGCAAGCGCAAGCTGCGCCATGGTCATAAGGCAGGTTGCCGCGGCACTGCCCACGACTCCAAGGAGCAGGATCTTCCAGAACTCTCTCAGAGGCGCCCGCGCCGGCGGCTCGATTCCGCACACTTTTTCAAGCTTCCTGTCCCGGGAGAATAAAATCCCGGTGAGAATCAAAGTGCACAGCGCCGAAATCGCAGCGGCCTCCACCTGATATCTCGAAACGACTTCCAGCACGGTCTCAAACGCCTGTACATACGCGTTCTTCAGATCCTCCACCGAGGGAGCCGCATTTGTTTCAAACAGCTCGTAATAAACCTCCATCATACGCGGAAGACTGACAGCCAGCTGAATGCAGAACTCTACCGCTCCACGAATCAGAAGATATCCCAGCAGCGGCCCTGCCAGACTCCAGAACGGTCTTTTCCTATGAATACGTCCCATCACAGATTCCCCGCTTTCTCAAGTATCCACCTGCGTATCTCCTCTCTGCCGCCGGAAACGGTTCCCTGAACCATCTCAGGTTTTCCACCTCCGCGTCCGTGAAACGCCGCGTTAAATTCCTTCACCGCTGCGCGCATATCCGACTCACGGCTCCCGATCACATACCGGTAGCCATTTTGCTCATCTCCGTGAAAGACAGCACAGATACAATGCCCCTGATCCAGGACACGGTTCATAAGAAGCCGCATGGAGTCCCCCTCCAGGTTCTCCGGGAACAGGCACACCGGTTCTTTGCCTTCCGGCACCGCATCCGCCATACACTCCACCAGCTGTCTTTCTTTTTCCGTCACCGTATATTTCAGGGAAGCGTTCTCCTCTTTGAGATGGCTCACCGCACCCGCAATTTCATTAATCTTCGCACAGAGCATGGCGGATATCTCTTCCGCTTCCCTCTGTTTCACGGCATAATCCGAAAGAGCGCGTACACCGCAGAGCATGGTCACCCGGACGCCGCCCTTATACCGCTGCATGTTAACCAGCTTGATCACTCCGATCTCACCGGTATATTTCACATGAGGCGCGCAGCAGGCACATACATCATACCCCGGAATAATGATAATCCGAACCTGCCCCTCGATCTCGATCTTGCTTCGGTACTCCATGGAGACAAGCTCCTCTTTCGAAGGATAAACCGCCTGCACCTCCAGATTTTTCCATACCGCCCGGTTGGCTTCCAATTCAATCTCCGCCAGTTCCTCCCGGGTAATCTCACCGTTAAAATCCATCGTGCAGTCTTCACTTCCCAGATGGAAACCCACGTTATTATATCCAAATCTCGCATGCACAATCCCGGAAACAATATGCTCACCCGTGTGCTGCTGCATCTTCATAAACCGCTCTTCCCAGTCGATTTTTCCGCGCACCGGAGCGCCGGATTCCAAGGGAGCGTCCGTTATATGAAAGATATGTCCATCCTTCTCCTGAACATCCAGCACCCGGACATTTTCAATCATGCCGGTATCCGCATACTGTCCTCCCCCTTCCGGGAAAAACGCGGTGCGGTCCAGCTCCACTTCGTAATGATCCCCACTCTTCCTGCATGCGGTAACCGTCGCCTCAAATTCCGCAAGATGGCTGTCTTCATAAAACAGTTTTTCTGTCATTTTCAGTGTTACATCCTTTCCGGCGCCTCAAAGCCAAGCAGATCGATGCACGCCTCAAGCACGCGTTTCGACAGGGTCAGAAGCGCGATATAACCGGATTTCTTCTCCTCATCTTCTTCGGAGAGAATCTTTGTCTCGTGATAAAACTTGTTAAACTCATTCGCCAGCTCATAGATATAGGCGCAGAGCTTATGCGGAGCCGTTTCCTCATAAACAGCCTCAAACACATCGTTAAACTTCAGCACCTGGAGCATAAGCGCTTTCTCATACTCATTCTCAGCCGGACGTACTTTCAGCCCTTCCAGACTTCCGCCGCCTTCCTGATATTTGTTCAGGATTGATTTGATCCGCACAATCGTATAGAGAATATACGGTCCTGTATTTCCCTCAAAGGAAGTGAAGCGATCTACGTCAAACACATAGTCTTTTGAAGCCTGGTTGGACAGATCTCCGTATTTGATCGCCGCGAGGCCCACGATCTGCGATGTCCGCTCTGCCTCCTCCTGCTCTACCGTACGGTTGTCCATGATTTTTTTATACATTTCCTCGTCAATTTCACGGATCAGATTTTCCAGACGCATCACGCCGCCCTCGCGGGTCTTAAACGGTTTTCCGTCCTTTCCGTTCATAGTACCGAACCCGAGGAAGGAGAGCTCTGTCTCCGGCCGTACGATTCCGGTCTTTTTCGCGCAGCGGAATACCTGAGTGAAATGAAGCTCCTGACGTTTATCCACCACATAGATCACCTGATCCGGATGATAATCCTCTTCTCTCTGAACCAGAGTCGCAAGATCCGTTGTGTCATAGAGAGCCGCTCCATCTGATTTCAGAATCATGCACGGAGGCACTTCCTTATTATCGGTCTCCTCCTGGACGTCCACAACAAGAGCACCTTCATCGTAACGGGCAAACCCGCGATCTTTCAGCATCTGCACCATATCCGGAATATATTTCTGCGCATCCGCCTCACCTTTCCAGAGGTCAAACTCCACATTCAGATTCTCATAATTTTTCTTCAGATCCGCCACGGATACTCGCATAATATGCTGCCAGATCGCCCGGTATCCTCTGTATCCGTTCTGCAGCAGATAAGTAGCATGCAATGCTTCTTCTCTGTAATCTTCATGCTCCTTCGCATATGCGCTTGCCGTCGGATAGATCTCTTCCAGCTCGCCGATGGTAAACGGAGCCTCCTCCGGATACTCTCCTTCAAAGTTCTCATCAAAATAAGGAAGATCCGGCTGACGCTTCTTCAGCTCCGTGATAATCAGACCCATCTGATATCCCCAGTCGCCAAGATGTATATCCCCGATTACATTGTTCCCTTTGTAGCGGATAATCCGTTTCACACTCTCCCCGATAATCGCGGAACGCAGATGCCCTACATGCAGAGGTTTCGCCACATTCGGCCCGCCGTAATCAATAATTACTGTCTTCGGAGCTTTTTCCTCCTCTACACCGAGTTTTTCCTCTCCCGCCATATCATTTAAGTAATCTGCCACACTTCCGGCTGACAGTTTCAGATTGATGAATCCCGGCTTCACTACATCAACCATCTCAAAATAGGGACAGTCCTTTAACTGAGCCGCAACATCTTCCGCTATCATAAACGGCGCTTTATGATATTTTTTTGCCCCGGCCAGTGCCCCGTTGCACTGATACTCGCACAGATCAGGCCGGTTGGAAAGAGTTACCTTGGCCAGCTCTTCATCATATCCCGCTTTTACAAAAGCATCTTTCATTTCTATCGTAATCAGTTCCAGCAATGTTTTCAATTCTATCCACACTCCTTTATCCATATGAATGTTATTCTAACATGTCCCGGGACAGACGGCAAGTTTTCTGTGAAATCTTGAAAATTACACCTGACCATTTTATAATGTATCATATTTTATACATTATTTATTACAAAGGAGGCTACTATGAAAATTGGTTCACATGTTGGAATGAGCGGCAAGGAAATGCTTCTTGGTTCCGCCCGGGAAGCTGTTTCCTACGGCGCGAATACATTTATGTTCTACACCGGAGCTCCGCAGAACACCCGCAGGAAGGAAATCAGCGAACTCAATATCGAGCCCGCCTGGGAATATATGAGAGACCACGGGATCGATGAAATCATCGTCCATGCCCCTTACATCATTAACCTTGGGAATTCCGTCAAACCGGAAACTTTCGAGCTCGCGGTAGAATTTCTTGCAAAAGAGATCGACCGCACGGTCAGCTGTCACAGCCATACACTGATTCTGCATCCGGGCGCCCACGTCGGTGCCGGAGTTGATATCGGAACCGCTCAGATCATCAAAGGATTAAACGAAGTCCTCACCTCTGATACAGACTGCTGCATAGCGCTTGAAACCATGGCCGGAAAGGGTTCCGAAATCGGCCGTACATTCGAAGAACTGGCACGCATCTATGACGGTGTCACTCATAACGAAAAACTCCGGGTGTGTTTCGATACATGCCATACCAGCGACAGCGGATACGACATCATCCATCACTTTGACGATGTGATCGATGAATTCGACCACATACTTGGGAAGGATCAGATCGCTGTCTTCCATATTAATGACAGCAAAAATGTACCGGGAGCCGCAAAAGACCGTCATGAAAATATCGGATTCGGAGAAATCGGATTTGACGCCCTCAATTATATTGTCCATCATCCGGATTTTGAAAATGTTCCGAAAATACTGGAGACGCCCTACATTCCGTCACCAACTGCGCCGAAAAAATCTTTTGCGCCGTACAAATATGAAATCGAGATGCTGAGAAACGGAGTCTTCGATCCGGAAATGAAGGAAAAGATTGTTCAGGCAAACTCTTGACACCGGCGTTTTTTCTTCATATCATTGTATTATATATATAATACAAGTATTTCATAAACAATAATATCACATGGAAACCGAGGTGATTTGATGCCATGGGACCTGAATAATGACCGTCCGATCTATCTTCAGCTGATGGAACGTATTCAACATGACATCATTTCCGGTGTATACCAGCCGGGAGACAAGCTCCCATCTGTACGTGACCTTGCTGTTGAAGCTGCCGTAAACCCAAACACCATGCAAAAAGCTCTTTCCGAGCTTGAGCGGTGCGGTCTGGTTCACTCACAGCGGACAAGCGGACGCTTTATCACGGATGATACGGAAAAGCTCCGGCGGATGAAGTCAGAACTTGCATCAGAACACATTTTTTCTTTTCTGGATCAGATGCGCAATCTGGGATTTTCCGATACCGAAACACTGGAAATGATTCAGCAGACATTAGACAAAAAAGAGGGAACAAATAATGAAACCGATTCTTGAATGCAGTCGACTGACTAAAAAATACGGAGATTTTTTCGCGCTCTCCGATCTGTCTCTGACTCTTGAGCGCGGGCAGATCATCGGTCTGTTAGGGCCAAACGGCAGTGGTAAAACCACACTGATCAAGCTGGCAAACGGTCTGCTTACGCCAACCGATGGACACATCCTGATCAATGGGATGACGCCCTGCCCCAAGACAAAACAGATCGTATCCTATCTGCCGGACTGCAGTTTTATCAACGAACACATGAGAGTTCAGGACATTCTTTCGTATTATACGGATTTTTTCAGCAATTTCAGCACGGAGAGAGCTTCTGCCATGCTGGATGCACTTGAGATCGACCGGCGCTCCAGGCTGAGCTCCCTTTCCAAAGGAACAAAGGAAAAAGTCCAGCTCGCCCTTGTCATGAGCAGAGATGCGGATCTGTATATTCTCGATGAGCCAATCGGAGGTGTTGATCCTGCTGCCAGAGACTTTATTCTGAAAACAATCCTGACTAATTACAGAGAAGACGCCGCTGTACTCATCTCCACGCATCTGATTGCTGATATAGAAAATGTTCTTGACCGGGTGCTGTTTCTCAGGAACGGACAGCTGGCTCTGAACGCCACTGTGGATGATATAAGAACAGAATACGGGAAATCTGTTGACGCTTTATTCCGGGAGGTATTTAAATGCTAGGAAAACTTGTGAAATATGATCTGAAAGCATCTGGAAAGCTTTTTCTGCTGATCCATATCATCTATCTTCTGACCTGTCTGATGGTCCGCTTTTTTTATGTGAATCAGCTGGATTTCGAAGCACCGGCCGTACCGCTTTTCACATCGATTGTTATCGCTTCAGCACTCATGCTTTTTATTATCACGGCTGTCTGCATCTGCACCTGGCTGCAGATCACTTTCCGTTTTTACCGGAACCTGTTTGGAAAAGAAGGATATCTGACATGGACGCTTCCCGCATCTTCCACAGAACATCTCTGGGCAAAACTTTTATCCGGGTATCTCCTGTCAGCAGCAAATACCGTAATTATCGCTATTGGAATCCTCATTCTTGTTACAGGAGAAAATGTAACAGCATTCTATGCGCAATTTGCCCCCACATTTACAGCTGAGCTGGGCGTTCCGCTTACAACTTATGCTCTATGGCTGTTTCTCTACAGCCTGGCAGGCGGCATCTGTTCTGTTATCTGGATTTATTTCTGCATTACAGCAGGACAACTGTTTCCGGGACACCGTGTTCTCTGTGCAATAGCCGTTTACTTCATATTCGGATTCGTGATTCAGGCCCTGTCATTCCTCATACTGTTTCTGTCCGGATATTTTCCCGGATATAATCACATGGCCTCACAGGGCATAACCGCAGCGGCATATCTGACCGGCACCCTGCTGATTTCAACAGTACTGATAGTAATTATTACCGTACTGCAGTATGCTGCTATGCATTATATTATGAAAAGACAAATCAATCTGCTTTAACATCAAAAAGGGAGCTGAATCATCAGCTCCCTTTTTACGCCAGCGTCTGAACGGAGTCGAACCGTCGCACATGCCTCCGGAGGGCATTGCTCTATCCACTGAGCTACAGACGCATTCCGGCTGTCAGAGAGATTATTCTCCTAACAGCCTTAACTATCCTAGCACAAATCCTCAAAAAAGTAAAGAGGAATTCTCATTTTCTGACCGAGTTCTTGTTTCATCCGTATGATCTTGTCTCATCCGCAGCCCTGAAGTTTTCCCCTTCATATGGGATTCTCTCTTTTTAAGGATATCGCCGCTGTCACACAAAGAAGGCATACCAACAGCGCTATCCCGATTTTTCCGACTTTGCCTGATATGATCCAGCACACATAGCCGGCCCAGGGGAGAGACAGCACGGTCTCTCCCAAATAGTTTTCTTCTGTTGTCGTAATTCCATCTGTCACATCATTATTGTCACCTCTTGTTTCAATTCCGACTTCGGTAATCCGCACCGCTCTATGAGTCACCGGCATCCCGACTCCGTTTAAGAATGCGATAATATCTCCCTCACGTACATCTTCATATGCCGCTCTCGTATTTACAAAACACAGGCTCCCGGTCTTGATCTCCGGCTCCATGCTTCCGCTCATCACCACGTAAGGGCGAACTCCTGCCAGCCGCATGAGAAGTAAAGATAATAGCATCAAAACCAGCACCGCCAGTATAATATTCTGCAGTTTTCCCACCGCCCTTTGTATCCGCTTATTCATTTCCGTTCCCTCGAGATCTGAAACGTATTGGTTACGATGTCTGTGTGAGAATACTTATCCCATACTGTTTTCCGATTCACAAATGTTACCTCTCCATCCTTTACTGTCAGATCCGCAT
>CALWBC010000270.1 GCA_944375755.1 uncultured Mediterraneibacter sp.
ATGGCAACTTTGCCGGATTCTACATCCTTCAGAAGCTGTATACGGGACATCTCACAGTGAGGCATCTGCAGGTCAATCCCGCCTTTTGTCGCTTCCGCCACATCTTTGATGGCTCCCCAGTCACAGACGACCGTTCCCTCATATCCCCATTCTTTCTTCAGGGTATCTCTGACCAGTCTGCTGTTTCCGCTGGCTTCTTCTCCATTTACCTTATTGTAGGCAGACATTACTGTTGCAGGGGTAGATTTCCGAATCGCCCGTTCGAAGCAGGCGAGATAGATCTCACGGAGCGCTCTCTCACTTACGTTTACATTCACTCTCGTCCGGTAGCTGTCCGAGTTGTGGCAGGCAAAATGCTTAATGCTCGTTCCCACGCCTTCACGCTGGACTCCGTTGATAATAGCCGCCGCCATATCTCCTGCAAGACAGGGATCTTCGGAATAGTACTCATAGTTTCTCGCGGTCAGCGGATGCCGTCTCGTGTTGATTCCTGGTCCAAGCAGCACATCGATCCCCAGTGCCTTACATTCTTTCGCAATCGCAGTTCCGATCTCCTGAATCAGTTCTTTGTTCCATGAACACGCAATCGCTGACCCGGTCGGGAAACAGGTGGCAGGATATGTTTTTGCCAGAGCCTCCTCATTGTCAAAACTCCCCTGAATCGCCTCTGCAAAGGTCAGTTTCTTCTCTGATTTTGAACCCTTCTGAAAACGCACATCGTTGGTTCCGTCACTTACCGTGATCGAAGGAATCCCCAGCCGTTCTATATTCTGTGTCTGCCAGGAATTCTTCCCCGTGCACAGACTGACTTTTTCTTCCACTGTCAATTCGCTGATCCAGTTTTCTATCTTATCATTTCTCATTGCATTCTTCTCCATATCTGTCTTTTTCTTTTTACAACAGGCTGCCGTTTTACCGACAGCCTGTATTCTTATCATTTTTCCAAATTCAATTCTTTTATAAACTTTTTAAATCCTTCGCGATTTCTTTGACACAGTCTTCCGCCTGAGGATAGAACCCGTACTTATCCAGGAACGCATGTCCCACACCGCCGTAACGGATATTTCTCACCTCCGTGCCGGCTGCTTTCAGAAGCTTTCCGTAGCAGTCGCATTCCGCCCGCAGATAGTCATATTCTGCTGTACAGATCAGCGTCTTCGGAAGACCGCTTTTGTCCTTTGCGTGAATGGGAGAAATATACGGATTTTTCCCATTGCTGTTCTGGACATAACAGATATCGATCATGGTCGATGAATCTCTGACCCAGGTACAGGCATTCTCAATATAGGAATCTTCCGCCTTATTCAGATAGTTATTCAGACTCCAGCTGTAGCCTTCAATATCTGATCCATCCCCTCTCATGACCGTCGCGTACAGAAGCGCCTGATAGTGGATCCTTCCGCCATGCTCATCCCGATCCTTCAGCGTACAGGCCGCTGCCAGGTTGCCTCCCGCGCTGTCCCCGGCAACGCCGATCTTCTGCGGGTCGATCCCCAGCATCCTGGCATTCGCATAGGCCCATTTTACAACAGTCATGCAGTCGTCCAGTCCTGCCGGAAACGGATGCTCCGGAGCCAGTCTGTAATCTACGGAGAGCACAACCGCATCCGCCCGATCCGCGATCCCTTTGCATGGATTCTCAACAACGTCTACGGAGCCCGCAATAAAACCGCCTCCATGAATAAAGATAAGACACGGCCTGTCCTTTTTCTCCGATGGTTTCTGATAACATTTCACCGGAACGATCCTCTCTTCTCCCTCTACCGAGACAGAAATCTCCTCTGTGGTGACTTCCGGGCTCAGATTACAGTTGATCCATCCCATTGACTTTCTTAGAACTCCCACCGGAATTCCTCCGAACTCATATTGATCTGCCTCTGTAATCTCAGGAAACATGGAGTCTATATTATCCACAATATTGCGGGGATAGTTCTGGGGATTCTGCCTTATGTCCTGCTCGTTCTTATGCCCGATCAGAGCCTCTCTCGGATCCAGATATCCCTCTTCCCCATCGGGACTTTTCTTGTACAGGATCTCCGCTCCGTTATCCGTTCTCACTTCGCCGTTTGTCTCTAAAATCTCTACTAACTCTCTGTACTCTTTCATAAAAGTGTCCTCTTTCCATATAGAAATTTCGAATGCCAGCCGCTTTAAGCTTCTTTCTGTTTTCTTCTCTCGTGGAGCTCAGCTACCACCTGATCATATTTCTTATCCAGATCATAGAACAGACTGAGGATCACTGCGATCACCGCGATCACTGTCGGGATCCAGATATAGTTGGCGCGGATTGCCGCCAGTGAGCTCGCCGACTGAACCGCATTCTCAACATATCCGCCCCGTGCCATCACTGCTGCTGATACGACACCTGCCACAGCCATTCCAAGTTTTACCATGAATCCGCCGGCAGCTGTGAAGAATCCCTGTGCCCTTACGCCGGTCATCCATTCGGAGTAATCCACTGTATCCGCAATCATGACAAAGCCCATACTGATCGCGATACCGCATCCGACAGAGCCGATTACCATAAACAGAATAATCATCGGAACATTTTTCCCCGCAAAACCAACGCATACCGTACCAAGAGCAAGCAGTACATTTCCCCAAAGCACGCAGTTTCTCTTGCCGACTCTCTTGGCGATGGACGGTGTCACAAGTGCCAGCGGGATCGCTACCAGGTTGGAAATAGACAGCAGAACAGATGCGATTCCCTCCTGCTCCAGATAGTATTTCGCAAAATACATTGCGCTGGAGCTCTTGATAATGATTCCCGTAAATGCCAGGAAACAAAGAAGACAGGTGATAATCCACGGTCTGTTTTTCATTCCCGCTTTCAGGGACTCCTTCAGGGATGTTTTGTCTTCTACCGCTGTAATTCGCTCCGTTGTATTTCTAAAGCAGGTAAACAGAAGAACCACTGCGCACACTCCATAGAGGGCGATAGATAAGATAAAACCTCTCTGCTGGTCGCCGGCTCCGAAAATGGCAACCAGTGAAAGCGTAACTCCGGTGGCTACAAAACCGCCGATCTGAGAACCGAGTGTCTTGAACATATTAAAGGAAAGTCTCTCTCCCACATCGTCTGTCAGGTTTGAAAGCATTGCCGTATACGTGATATTCAGCGCCGTATAGATACAGCAGAATAAAATGTATGTAACCAACGCATATGCGAATTTCCCGTTTGCCCCTGTATCCGGCGACCAGAACATCAGCACACTGATGATCGCGAACGGAATCGCCATCCAGAGGACATAAGGTCTTGCCTTTCCGTATTTCGTCTTCGTTTTGTCAACTACCACGCCCATCATCGGATCTGTTACCGCGTCAACCACCCTGGACACGGACATGATAATTCCAATCGCCCCCAGTCCGATCCCGGCAATATCCGTGTAGAAAAACATAAGATACGAACTTATGACTGTAAAGATCGTATTACACGCCAGGTCGCCCATTCCATAGCTGACTTTTTCCTTCACTGAAATCTTGTTCATTTTGTTGCTCTCCTTCCATTTCTGATTTTCTTTAGGAAAAGGATAGCACACAAAAAAGGCCTCATCCTGTCACATTTTGACATAATTAGGGCCTTTTTGTGATTTCTTTTATTTATTTTTCACATTTTTCCGATATTGGGATGGTGATACTCCATAGTATTTCTTAAAACATCGGTTCAACGCTTTTTCATTTCCAAATCCGCTGTCCAGAGCAATATCCAGAACAGAAAAATCCGTGTTCAGCAATGCACTTCTGGCATGGTTGAGGCGGATGCTGTCCAGATATTCCTTAAATGTCGTTCCCATATATTTCTTGAAATTTCGTGCCAGATGTTCTCTGGAAAACCCGTAAAATCCGGCGACTTCCGACAAGTTCAGGTCTTCCTTGTACCTGTCATTGATATATTCGATAATCACCTTAAACCGGTCCCTGTATTTTTCAGTTTTCTGAAAGTGCATGGCATTGCTCTTTTCCACACGGTAATACCGAAGCAAAAGATAGATGACCTGATAGATCAGAGCATTCCCCCTCCAGACATAAAACGGCTCATCCTTTCCGGCAAACAGATCGTACAGCTGGCGGAGCAGTGATTTCATCTCATCATTTTTCTCCGGACAGTTGTCAAGATAAAACAGGCACTCATCGATCTCTGGATACCGTTCTTTCAGAAAGTCATAAGAAATAATCAGGGAAAGTACCTTCACAGCTCTTGTCCCTGAAGAACGCAGCATATGAATATCTCCACTGTTGACGACAACCAGAAGGTCGTCTCCAACGATATATTCATTTCCATTTAAATAGATCTGGGAATCCCCTTCCATCAGATAATTCACTTCAAGACTCCTGTGCCAGTGATGGGGTGTATAGCTCACATCCATCCCCGCGATAATATTAACCTGCGCCGGAAGCATCTCATCTGTCACGATTCTTTCATACAAATATGTATCCAGCATAAACCTGCATCCTTTCCACTTCCATTCACAAATCCTCTACCTGTTACTTATTATAGCAGGTATCCGGATCGGAGTAAAAGAAAACCGAAGTACAAGGAAACATCAATGCTGTAAACGCGGATAAAACAGCAGCGCTGTAAACGCGGAAGTCTTGTATTTCCCCTCCTCCCGCCTTATACTGATAATAATTGCATCCATACATTGAATGTTCAAATTCATTTTTACAAAAGGATTTCAATTTACCAAAAAAATTCATTTTTACAGAAGAAAGAAGGATTTTTTCATGATTGATAAAATGCTGATCCGTGGTGCGCGGGTCCACAACCTGAAGAACATTGACGTTGACATTCCACTGAACAAAATCGTAGGTATCGCCGGGGTGTCCGGATCCGGCAAATCTTCCCTTTCCCTGGGCGTTCTCTACGCCGAAGGATCACGGCGCTATCTGGATGCCCTCTCAACGTACACAAGACGGCGGATGACGCAGGCTGCAAAGGCTGATGTGGACGATGTCCTTTATGTGCCTGCCGCCCTGGCCCTTCACCAGCGCCCGGGCGTCCCCGGTATCCGCAGCACATTCGGCACCGGGACAGAGCTGCTGAACAGTCTCCGGCTCATGTATTCCAGACTTGCCAGCCACCGCTGTCCCAACGGCCACTATCATGCGCCCACTCTTGACGTTGCCGCTGGCCTGGAACTCACCTGTCCGGAATGCGGCACTAAGTTTTACGCTCCATCCGCGGAAGAACTGGCCTTCAACAGTCAGGGCGCCTGCCGCACCTGCGACGGAACCGGTATTGTCCGGACAGTTGACCGCTCCACCCTTGTCCCGGATGAATCCCTTACCATCGAAGAAGGCGCCGTGGCCCCCTGGAACTCCCTGATGTGGTCACTGATGGTCGACGTCTGCCGGGAGATGGGTGTGCGCACGGATGTTCCATTTCACGATCTGACTGACCGGGAGAAAGACATTGTCTACAACGGTCCGGCTGAAAAGAAACACATATTATACCATTCCGCAAAGACAAATCAGGCCAGCGAACTCGATTTCACCTACTATAACGCAGTCTATACCGTGGAAAATGCCCTCTCAAAAGTCAAGGATGAAAAGGGCATGAAACGGGTAGAAAAATTTCTGCGCGAGGACAGGTGTCCGGACTGCGGCGGTTCCCGTCTCTCCGAAGCGGCAAGAGCGCCGAAACTGCGTGGAATCTCCCTGGATAAAGCCTGCCAAATGCCCCTCTCAGACCTGACCCGATGGGTGGAAGATATTCCTGCCTCCCTGCCGGAAGAGATGCGACCCATGGCACAAAGCATCTGTGAGTCATTCCGAACTGTGGCGAAACGGCTTCTGGATCTGGGCCTTGGTTATCTGGCCCTGGACCGTGCCTCCTCCACCCTGTCCACAGGTGAACGTCAGCGGATGCAGCTCGCCCGGGCAGTGCGCAACCGCACTACCGGAGTCCTGTACGTACTGGATGAGCCCTCCATCGGCCTTCATCCATCCAACATCGTGGGGCTGACCGGCGTCATGCACGACCTGATCGCGGACGGCAACTCCGTCATTCTGGTGGATCACGACACCCAGATTCTCGCCGAATCCAACTGGGTCATTGAGATGGGGCCAGGCGCAGGTTCCGACGGTGGTCTGGTTATCGCAGAAGGGACAACCGAAGAGATCGCCGCGAATCCGACATCCAAAATCGGCCCCTTCCTGGCGAAAACCGCGGCGACTCTCACCCGCCCGCAGACACCGCCGGATGAAATGTTTGCAGCCGGGAAGATCTGTCTCTCCACCGGCTCCATCCATACGGTAAAACCTCTGGAGGTGGAAATTCCGAAAGGAAAGCTGACCGCGGTGACCGGCGTGTCCGGCTCCGGCAAGACCACGCTGATCCTGGAGAGTCTGATTCCCGGACTGGAGGCAGCCATTCATGGCAAAGAGCTTCCCGCCCACGTGCGTTCCATAACTTCGGATGGCATCAGTCAGGTAAAACTCATTGACGCCACGCCAATCGGAATCAATGTCCGCTCTACAGTAGCCACTTATGCAAATGTGCATGATGAACTGAGAAAAACATTTGCCAGAACGGCAGACGCAAAAGAAGCCGGATATAAGGCCGGCGCATTTTCCTATAATACCGGAAGCCTGCGCTGCCCGGTCTGCGACGGTACCGGCATTATCAGTCTGGACGTCCAGTTCCTGCCGGATGTAAAGATCACCTGCCCGGAGTGCCGCGGCTCCCGCTACTCCAAAGAAGCCGGGAAAATCAGATACACGAATAAAAAGGGACAGACCTATTCCCTGCCGGAACTTATGGAAATGGATATCAATACCGCATTGGACGCCTGCGAAAACCTCCGCTCCGTCCGTCAGAGACTGCAGGTCCTGAAGGATCTGGGACTTGGCTACCTGACACTGGGCGAAGAGACTCCCAGCCTCTCCGGCGGGGAAGCTCAGCGGCTCAAGCTGGCAAGCGAGATGGGGAAACCGCAGGCAGATTCTGTCTTCATATTTGACGAGCCAACCATCGGCCTCCATCCGCTGGATGTGCAGACTCTGATCAGTGTATTCCAGACGCTGATCCAAAACGGCGCAACCGTCATCGTCATTGAGCATGACCTGGACGTCATACGGAATGCAGACTATATCATCGATATGGGGCCGGGCGGCGGAGAGGCCGGCGGCAGGAT
>CALWBC010000271.1 GCA_944375755.1 uncultured Mediterraneibacter sp.
GGGAGAACCGGTAAGTACTGCTTTTCCCTTTGGCAGGCATTCCAGCGTCTCAGGGAAGTTGCAGCATACCTTTACTGCGGAAGGTATGGCAATCTTATTGGCAAGTCCCGGAGTCATATCAGATTCGTGAATGATAACCGGCACTTTGCAGCGCTTTCCGGCGAGAACAACAGGCACGGAAACAAACCCGCCTTTTGAGAAAATGACGTCGGGTTTCAGATCTTTAATTAATTTGCGAGCTTCGCCGAAGCCTTTTACAACACGGAACGGATCGGTAAAGTTCTGAACGCTGAAATACCGGCGGAGCTTACCGGAAGAAATACCGTGGTAAGGAATTCCAAAAGGTTCGATCAGATCCTTTTCGATTCCATTATAGGAACCTATATATTGAATATCGTATCCGAGTTCCCGAAGCTTCGGAATCAGGGCGATGTTCGGAGTAACATGTCCGGCGGTACCGCCGCCGGTTAAAATGATTCGTTTCATAATAAACAACCTCCAGATAATCTATTTTCATCTTAACCTTATTTGGTGAAATGTCAAGGAAAAATATGAGGCAGAAATAGGTGTAAATAAATGAAGAGACTGAAAAAGTTATCACTGAAACATGAAATTGACAGAGAGGCTGAAAAAATAGAAGAAGAAGTAAAATCCAGAACAGATCTGGATGATATCAAAGTATCCGAAGACATGGAAACCTCTCTTTTTAATAAAATCCAGGAATATGAATATGAGAAAAGGCATAAGACTGTCCATCACAGGAAGAAAAGACGTTATGTCGTCCTGGCGCTGGCGGCAGTTCTTATTCTTGTATGCGGAAGTGTGATGACTGGAGTAGGAAGTAAGTCGTACTGGAAGGTGTTGTGGGACAGGATGATCGGGGAGGAAGAGTTATCCGTTATTAATGTAGAAGAGATGAATTCACATGGAACTGAAGATTTGGATGAAATACAGATATTTAAAGAAATAAGACAGAATTTAGGAGTTTTGCCTGTTAGATTTAGTTATAAACCTAGTAATATGTATTTGAAAGAGTATGAATTGGATAGTGAACAGAAAAGAGCTATATTATTATATGAATATAATGGACAAATTATTCGATATAGAATGTATATGAATAATAATGATTCTTCTTTTGCACAAACAGAGACGGATGAATTAATACGTGAATATAAAATTAATGAATCAGATAAAATTATTATTAGTGTAAAAGAATATGATGTGGAAAATATTGAGGAAAATAGATTAGTTGCTGATTTTGAATATAAAGATGCCCAATATCAAATAATGGGGATAATGGAACAAGATGAATTTGATAAAATTTTAAAAAATTTATATTTTTCCCAGTGAAAAGCGTAAGTTTTTATCTGTTGAAGTGTTTATATTTATAAAGGAATATAAATAGGAATAAAAAGGAAAGAGAGCAGATGAAAAATCGAATTTTATCAGTAACAGGAAGTATAATATTGCTAGCTATGATGGTATCAATATCTACTATTAGTGTACAGGCATCAGATTCTGATCTTAAAATGGTAGATGGTTCCTACCTTACATTAGAAGATAGTTCGACTGGTCATAGTTCTTCTAAGACAAGAGGTCAGTATTTAATGACAGGAGATTGTTCAATTTCAAATGCTGGTTTAACAAGAATTTATGCTTATGCTTCTACTACAGCAAATCAAAAGGTCAAATATATGGCTACTCTTGTATTTATTGAACAGTATCATGAAGATGTGGATGAATGGGGGCAGGTAGATTACTGGATCGAGGAATCTTTTAATGATGACTATATGTCTACAGCAAAGTCAATTAAAGTAGATAGAGGATATTATTATAGAGTTGTAGCAAATCATATAGCAGGTGACGAATATCCATATGAGGAGACAGCTTCTGTAACAGACGGTATCTTCGTCCCGTAAGAAAATTTAAAAACTGAATACTCACACCTTCATCCTTGAGAGCAGTCGCCTGTGTGTCCGCCGCAGGAAACTATAAATTATTAAATTAAAAAAATAGAAAATTTGAGAACCTGTTCCGAGAACACCACAAATTAGCTGGCGTTACATACAGGCGGCTGCTCTCAGGGATGAAGGTGGATTTTTAAGAAGCAATCGGATTATTCTCCGATTGCTTCTTTTAATGCGTGGGCGAGCTGATCGGGGCAGGAAGTTGGCTTGAAGCCGCATCTGATTCCCTCGATACGGGAGATCGCTTCGTGTACATCCATGCCTTCGATCAGGCGTGAGATTCCCTGAAGGTTGCCGTTGCATCCGCCAAGGAAGGATACATTTCTAACTTTATTGTCTACTATGTCAAAATGAATCTGTTTTGAACAGACACCCTTTGGCTGATATTCCATTGTAAAACTACCTCCTTTTTATTTCTGTAGAATTATATCAAATTGCGTCGAAAAATACAAATGACCATATAATTTTTATAAAATTTCGGATCAGATACAAAATATAAATTTTCTTTCCGTCATTCTTCGTCCGCCTGTGACTTTATATGACATCTATTTGAGTTCTTTCTGAAATTAAGAATAACAGTTTGGTTTGGCGTTTAGTTCCGCGGTTTTCAGGTTCATATCAGTTTCAGAATGAGCTTTGAGAGTGGCTTTATGTGCTTTTTGAAAAGGCAATCCGCTGTAGAATTATGTAGAACGGTTTTTGAGGACAACCCCGGGCAGATGGTCTATAATGACCACAAACACAATTTGCACCGTCGCAGGACAAGGGAATATTGTGGGAGATTAATTAAACAGGAGGGTTTGCTATGTTACTTATGTTACAGGGACTGGCAGCGGACACCAGAGTCATCACTGTTCTGATGGCGGTGATCGGCGTACTGGGGATACTGGCAAAGATCGTCAATCAGTTGACCCTGCACCGGCTGGTGAAGGCGGCAGGAAACATGCCAAAGAGCACACACCGACTGATAAAACTCGTGAGAGCAAAGTACGAACACGCATGTATGATACATGATTCTGTGGAAAACATTGATGCTTTTGTGGAAAAATACATATACGAATACAGGGGATTTTTATTCCGTATTCATACGTGGCGGCAGATAGAGATCCTGTCTGTCTGGTTTGTGGGAATACTGGCGGCTCTGGGAGCCTCAGTACTTTATTTTTCTTCCGGATTCTCGGAATCCGTTTATCAATATATTGCCGGCGGAATTGCGGAGATAGTTCTGCTGTCCGTGATAATCCGGCTGACCGATGAACCTTACAAGATCGACGCAGTAAAAATGTACATGGTGGATTATCTGGAGAATATCTGTACTTTTCGGCTGCGCAGGCAGAGCCAGAGAGAACGGGAGTTTATCGATGTCATCTCTGGAGAGGGCGGGAAGGCGGCGTATCAGCAGAGCGGAGCGTCCCGTGAGAGAATGATCGACCCGGCGGACAGCGATGACGGATTCGAGGAGGTTTATCCGGAGGCGGAAGCATCCGCGGGGCGCGGCAGATCCGGAAGAGGAATTGGAAGCGCCAGAAGATCCGGAACGCTCAGGCGTTCGGAAAACGCTGCGGGGGTAGCGCAGGCTGCCGCGGATTCCGTGATGGAAACCGGTCCGGAGAGGATGGCAGATGGAAGCGGCGGATCAGCAGGCAGGACAGCGGCAGATACAGGAAGGTCTTCCGGCAGATCAGATGCGGAGAAAAACGGTGAACTTCCGATTCGGATCGAAGGGGAGCCGAGAAACGCGGAGAAAGGGGAGGCAGCCCGACAGGCTGTAAGACGCGCCGCGGGAAACAGTTCATCTGATGACAAACCGGCGCTTCGGGAAGAGGCGATCCGTCAGATCCTGGAAGAATTTCTTGCGTAGATTCAGGAAGAAATATCCTGAAAATGGCGGAAACTGTTTTTTAAAACCGGAGGGAGGAATTGCGGGGGAGGAGTTTCAAAAGGTTTTAACTTGAATAAGATATGTAGTTTTGGTAAAATATGCATAGAGTAGCGGCAGCGGATGTTTCCCGCTTATGTCGAGATTCAAATGATGACATTGATATTCATGAATATCAGAGAGGAAGGATTAACGATGAGCAAAGTAACATTTGACTATTCAAAAGCGTGCAGTTTTGTAAAGGAGCATGAATTAGACTACATGAAAGATCTTGCCTCTGCGGCAAAAGAAAAACTGCTCGCAAAAACAGGTGCAGGAAATGATTTCCTCGGCTGGATCGATCTTCCGGTTGATTATGATAAAGAAGAATTTGCCCGCATTAAGAAAGCGGCGGAAAAGATCCGTGAGGATTCAGAGGTTCTCCTCGTGATCGGAATCGGAGGTTCCTATCTGGGCGCGAGAGCTGCGATTGAGTTCCTCGGACATTCGTTCGCAAATGTGGTATCCAAGGAGATCAGAAAAGCTCCGGAGATCTACTATGTAGGAAACAGCATCAGCAGCACTTACATCAAAGATCTGATCGATGTGGTAGGAGACAGAGATTTCTCCATCAACATGATTTCCAAATCAGGAACAACGACAGAGCCTGCGATCGCTTTCCGTGTATTCAAGGAGATTCTGGAGAAGAAATACGGCAAAGAGGAAGCTGCCAGAAGAATCTATGCAACAACAGACAGAGCAAAGGGAGCTCTGAAGAATCTGGCGACAGAGGAAGGATATGAGACATTCGTAGTACCGGATGATGTAGGCGGACGTTTCTCCGTGCTCACAGCAGTAGGTCTTCTTCCGATCGCTGTCAGCGGAGCGGATATCGACAAGCTGATGGAAGGCGCTGCGGCAGGAAGAAAAGCTGCCATTGAGAATGATTTTGAGAATAACGATGCAATGCAGTACGCGGCGATCAGAAACATCCTGCTTCGCAAGGGCAAGACAGTGGAAGTTCTGGCAAACTATGAGCCGAGCCTGCATTACGTATCCGAGTGGTGGAAACAGCTCTACGGGGAGAGCGAAGGCAAGGATCAGAAAGGTATCTTCCCGGCATCTGTTGACCTTACAACAGACCTGCATTCCATGGGTCAGTTCATTCAGGACGGAAACAGAATCCTGTTCGAGACTGTTCTTAATGTAGAAAAGTCCAGGGAAGAGATCGTGATCAATGAAGAGCCGGTTGATCTGGACGGACTGAACTATCTTGCAGGAAAGAATGTTGATTTCATCAACAAGAGCGCTATGAACGGTACGATTCTCGCTCATACGGACGGCAATGTGCCGAACCTGATGGTTAAGATTCCGGAGCAGAATGAGTTCTACCTCGGCGAACTGTTCTATTTCTTCGAGTTCGCGTGCGGTGTGAGCGGATATTTACTCGGCGTTAATCCGTTCAACCAGCCGGGCGTTGAGAGCTACAAGAGAAACATGTTTGCCCTGCTTGGAAAACCTGGATATGAGGAAGAGAGAGAAGCTCTTCTGAAGAGATTATAATAAGCAATTCTTGTTAGGTCAGGATAAATGGGGTATAATAATAAGCAGTCGGATAAAGCCGGCTGCTTATTTCTTTTATCAGCCGGTAGAGTAAAGGAGGAAAAGACTAATGTTACGAATCGGAATGTTGACAAGCGGCGGAGACTGTCAGGCATTAAACGCAGCAATGCGCGGTGTCGTAAAGGGAGTATGTTCCAAGAGGGACGATGTGGAGATCTACGGTTTTAAAGACGGATATAAAGGACTGATTTACGCGGATTTCAGTATGCTGACATCGAAGGATTTTTCGGGAATTCTGACCCGGGGCGGCACGATTCTCGGAACATCCAGACAGCCGTTCAAGCTGATGCGTGTACCGGACAAGGACGGGCTGGACAAGGTAGAGGCTATGAAACATACATATCATAAGCTGAACCTGAACTGTCTTGTAATCCTCGGCGGAAACGGAACTCACAAGACAGCGAATCTGCTCCGTGAGGAAGGGTTAAATGTTATCACTCTTCCGAAGACGATTGACAACGACCTCTGGGGAACAGAGATGACATTCGGTTTCCAGAGCGCGGTTGATATTGCTACGGATACGATCGACAGAATCCACACAACGGCAACTTCCCACAGCCGTGTATTTATTATCGAGGTTATGGGGCATAAGGTGGGACACGTTACTCTGCACGCAGGTATTGCGGGCGGCGCGGATATCATCCTCCTTCCGGAGATTCCGTACAATATCAAATCCATTGCCAGGGTGATTGACCGGAGAACAAAAGCAGGCAAGCCGTTTACGATCCTTGCGGTTGCCGAGGGAGCGATCTCAAAGGAAGACGCGAAGCTGAAGAAGAAAGAGTACAAGGAAAAACTGGCGAAGAGAAAATATCCTTCCATCGCCTATGAGCTGGCGGAGCAGATTCAGAAAGAGACGGACAAGGAAGTCCGCATCACGGTTCCGGGACATACGCAGAGAGGCGGATCTCCGTGTGCGTATGACCGTGTCTTTGCAACAAGAGTGGGAGCAAAGGCTGCGGAGCTGATCCTGGAAGGCAAGTTCGGATACATGGTTGCCATGAAAAACGGGGAGACCACAAAGGTTCCGCTTTCCGAGGTGGCAGGCAAGCTGAAGACAGTAGATCCGAACTGCAGCATTATCAAAGAGGCGAGAATGATCGGAATCAGCTTTGGCGATGAGTAAAATCAGAAAATAAAGTCAGATGAGGTGTGATACATGTCATATACGGCATTATACAGAAAATTCCGGCCCTCGGAGTTTGAGGATGTAAAAGGGCAGGACCATATTATTACAACATTGCAGAATCAGATCAAGGCGAACCGTATCGGACATGCGTATCTTTTCTGTGGGACCAGGGGAACCGGAAAGACAACGGTGGCGAAGATATTTGCAAAGGCAGTCAACTGTGAGCATCCGGTGAACGGAAGTCCCTGCGGGGAATGTGAGATGTGCCGGTCCATTGCGGCCGGCACGTCTATGAATGTGATCGAGATCGACGCGGCGTCCAACAACGGTGTGGATAATATAAGGGAGATCCGTGAGGAGGTGGCATACCGTCCCACGGAAGGAAGGTATAAAGTATACATTATCGATGAGGTGCATCTGCTTTCCATAGGCGCTTTCAACGCGCTTCTCAAAACGCTGGAGGAGCCCCCGGAATATGTCATTTTTATACTGGCGACCACAGAGGTTCACAAGATCCCGATTACCATTCTGTCGCGATGTCAGCACTATGATTTCAAGCGGATCAGCATCGAGACCATCACGGACCGGATGAAGGAACTGATGGATGTGGAGCACGTGAATGTGGAGGATAAGGCGCTGCGCTATATCGCGAAGGCCGCGGACGGCTCCATGCGTGACGCGCTCAGTCTTCTGGATCAGTGTATCGCCTTTTATCTGGGGCAGAAGCTGACGTATGACAATGTTCTGGAAGTTCTGGGGGCGGTAGACACGGACGTGTTCAGCAAACTGCTCAGAAAAGTTCTGGATCGGGATGTGGCCGGAGTGCTGGATATCGTGGAGGAACTGGTCATGCAGGGAAGGGAACTGACCCAGCTGGCGTCTGATTTTACATGGTATTTAAGAAACTTGCTTCTGGTAAAAACTTCTGATAATATAGAGGATGTTCTCGATGTATCGACGGAAAATATGATGCAGCTCAAGGAAGAGGCTCAGATGATCGAGCCTGATATGCTGTTCCGCTACATCCGTATTTTCTCGGAACTGTCAGGACAGCTTAAGTACGCGACACAGAAGAGAGTCATGCTTGAGGTTGCGCTGATTAAGCTGTGCACTCCTGCTATGGAGACGTCTCAGGATACGCTTCTGGACCGGATCCGGGCCGTGGAGGAGAAAGTGGAAAACGGAATCCAGGCCGCTCCGGAGAGAGTGGTATATGTGAACGGATCGGACGGGGAAACATCCGGTGGTCCGGACGGACACAGACAGGGAGCTCCGAGACCGGAACTTCCGAATGCTGTTCCTGATGATGTACAGGAAGTGGTGAAGAACTTCCGGGCGATTGCCAACGAAGCGTCAGGAATGGTACGGGGATATCTCAAGAAAGCCAGGTTGAGCCTGGGAGGCGACAACCGGCTTCTCATTGTTCTTCCGGACAGTCTGGCGGCAAGCGTTGTCGGCAGGGAAGATCATGTTCAAGAGCTGGAAGACCTGATACAGCAGAAGATCGGTAAGAAAGTGGAAGTGGAAGTGCGTTATGTGGAAGAAGGCAGACACTTCGAAGATACATTTGTGGACATAGAACAGAAAATCAATATGGAAATAACAGTGGAGGATTAGATATGGCTAAGCGTGGCGGATTTCCGGGCGGCGGAATGCCGGGAAATATGGCGAACCTTATGAAACAGGCGCAGAGAATGCAGCGTCAGATGGAAGAACAGCAGAAAGAACTTGAGGCGAAAGAGTTTACCGCGACAGCGGGAGGCGGCGCGGTGGAAGTGACCGTATCCGGCAAGAGAGAAGTTCTGAAGGTAAAACTTGCCGAGGAAGTTGTTGATCCGGATGATATCGAGATGCTGGAAGACCTGATCGTTGCGGCTGCCAATGAGGCGCTCCGCAAGGTAGAGGAAGAGACCGGAGCCGCGATGTCAAAACTGACAGGCGGACTCGGCGGCGGAATACCGGGAATGTTTTAGACGGCCGGCTACCGGTGGCGCGGAAGAACCACAGGGGTTTTGCAGGGAGTACTCTGCAGGGCATATTTTGTAAGGGGACATGGAATTGTCCCCTTACTTGGCGTCGGAAGGAGGAAAACAGAGGCGTGTCTGTAAAGGATATGTACATCTGTTTTTCAAAAAAGACGCGGCGAAACTGTTACATTTACAGGAACAGGAGTTGTGAGTGAAATGGATTATTACAGCAATCAGATCAGCCGTCTGATCGAGGAGTTTTCCAGACTTCCGGGAATCGGCAGCAAATCGGCGCAGAGGCTGGCGTTTCATGTGATCAACATGCCGGTGGAGCAGGTGGAGGCTCTCGCCCAGGCGATCGTTGACGCCAGAAAGAATGTAAAGTACTGCAAGGTGTGCTGTACACTGACAGACCGGGAGATCTGTCCGATCTGCAGCAATCCGGACAGAGATAAGAAGACGATCATGGTTGTGGAGACACCCAGAGATCTGGCGGCGTATGAAAAGACCGGAAAGTACAATGGGGTGTATCATGTGCTGCATGGCGCTATCTCGCCGATGCTCGGCATAGGGCCTGGAGATATCCGTCTGAAAGAGCTGATGGAGCGTCTTCAGGGAGATGTGGATGAGGTGATCATTGCCACGAATTCCAGTCTGGAGGGCGAGACGACCGCGATGTATATCAGCAAGCTGATCAAACCAGTGGGAATCAAGGTGAGCAGGATCGCCAGCGGAGTTCCGGTGGGAGGCGACCTGGAGTACATCGATGAGGTGACATTGCTGCGCGCGCTGGAAGGAAGAACGGAATTATAGAAGAGAATTATAATAAGATCCGGTATTTTGTGCATATGATTGGCTATAATCCCGGTTGACCTGCGTTTTTTTAACATATATAATTTAGGCTGAGGTATGTGTTTCATTCGGGTTAAGGAGGCCAGAGATGAAATTTTTTATTGATACTGCGAATATTGACGAGATCAAAAAGGCAAACGAGATGGGAGTCATCTGCGGCGTCACGACGAACCCTTCACTGATCGCGAAGGAAGGGCGGAAGTTCGAGGAGGTCATAGAGGAGATCGCTTCCATCGTGGACGGTCCCATCAGCGGCGAGGTGAAGGCCACGACAACTGATGCGGAAGGCATGATCAGAGAAGGAAGGGAGATCGCGAAGATCCACCCCAATATGGTAGTCAAGATTCCCATGACAGCCGAGGGGTTAAAAGCGGTGAAAGTCCTTTCAGCTGAGGGAATCCGTACGAACGTAACGCTGATCTTCACGGCGAACCAGGCGCTTCTGGCAGCCCGTGCGGGTGCGTCATATGTGTCTCCGTTCCTGGGGCGTCTGGATGATATATCGGTCCGGGGAGTGGATCTGGTTTCCGAGATTGCGCAGATCTTTGCCGTGGCGGGGATCGAGACAGAGATCATTGCCGCCAGCGTGAGAAACCCCATGCACATTACGGACTGCGCGCTTGCGGGAGCGGATATCGCTACCGTGCCGTATAAGGTCATTGAGCAGATGCTCCACCATCCGCTCACAGATGCGGGAATTGAGAAATTCCGAAGAGACTATATCGCCGTGTTTGGTGAATGAGAGAAAAGGAGATAACATGGATAAGTTAAAGTTAATGAAACTTGCAAACGAGATCCGGAAAGATATTGTGGTTTCCGTACACAGTGCAAAGGCCGGACATCCGGGCGGATCTCTTTCCGCTGCAGAGCTTTTTACGTATCTGTATTTTGAGGAGTTAAACATTGATCCTGAAAATCCGGCGAAACCGGACAGGGACCGTTTCGTTCTGTCAAAGGGACATACCGCTCCGGGACTGTACGCGGCGCTTGCTGAGAGAGGATTTTTCCCGAAGGAAGACCTGGTTACACTGCGTCACGTGGGCTCTTATCTTCAGGGACATCCGGATATGAAGAGCGTGCCGGGTGTGGATATGTCTTCAGGATCTCTCGGACAGGGAATTTCCGCGGCAGTCGGAATGGCGCTTGCCGCAAAAATCTACGGTGATGATTACAGAGTATACACACTTCTCGGAGACGGGGAGATTCAGGAAGGACAGGTATGGGAGGCTGCCATGCTGGCGGCGCATCATAACCTGGACAACCTTGTTGTGATTGTGGATAATAACAATCTTCAGATCGATGGAGAAATTGACAAGGTAAATTCTCCTTATCCGATAGATAAGAAGTTTGAGGCGTTTCGTTTCCATGTGATCAATATTGACGGAAATGATTTTGATCAGATCGATGCCGCGTTTAAAGAGGCGAAGACTGTGAAGGGACAGCCTACGGCCATTATCGCAAAAACCATGAAGGGAAAAGGAGTTTCCTTTATGGAGAACAATGCGGACTGGCACGGAAAAGCTCCGAATGACGATGAGTTTAAGATAGCGATGGAAGATCTGGAGAAAGAGGGGGAAGCGTTATGTCAGATGTAAAGAGAATTGCCACAAGAGACAGTTATGGTATTACCCTTGCCGAGCTTGGTACGGAGCACGAGGAGATCGTAGTGCTGGATGCCGATCTGGCGGCAGCGACAAAGACAGCAGTGTTCCAGAAGGCACATCCGGACCGTTTTATTGACTGCGGTATTGCGGAGGAAAATATGATGGGCGTGGCGGCCGGACTGGCTGCGGCAGGAAAAGTTCCCTTCGCAAGTTCCTTTGCCATGTTTGCGGCAGGACGCGCGTATGAGCAGGTGAGAAACTCTATCGGCTAGCCGCATCTGAATGTTAAAATCGGCGCAAGCCACGCAGGTATCTCTGTGGGCGAGGACGGCGCGACTCATCAGTGCAACGAAGATATCGCGCTGATGCGCACGATCCCGGGAATGGTTGTGATCAATCCGGCTGATGATATTGAGGCAAAGGCTGCGACACGTGCGGCATACGAGCACGACGGACCGGTTTATCTGCGTTTCGGACGTCTGGCTGTGCCGGTGTTCAATGATAATCCGGACTACAAGTTTGAGCTTGGAAAGGGTGTTGTTCTCAGAGAGGGAAAAGATGTGACGATTATCGCCACAGGACTTCCGGTTTACAACTGTCTGCAGGCGGCGGAGAAGCTTGCCGCTGACGGAATTGACGCGAAGGTGATCAACATCCATACGATCAAACCGATCGATGAGGAACTGATCA
>CALWBC010000272.1 GCA_944375755.1 uncultured Mediterraneibacter sp.
GTAAGAGCGGATCCCACGCCGTTCTTCCACTCTTCGGACGGCATTGTTGAGAATACCCATGTCACAGGTGTCTTGCCGTCTTCCATGTACTTGTTCGCTTCATTTACAAGTGTATTCTCAGACTCAAGGTTGGAGTTAAACGGAATCACGAATCCCATATCCTTGCACATAGCCTCTACGCCTGCGTCAGATGTTACACACCAGTTCATGAAATCAAGTGTTGCCTGAATGTCTTCCTCAGATGCCTTCGCGTTTACACACCAGTAGTTCTCTGTACCTGTGCACACACCCTGATTCTCTTCGCCCTCAACACCGATATAGATCGGGAGGATTCCCAGGTTCTCGTCTCCGATATCTGCGATATTGTTATATTCCCATGTTCCGTTCTGGTAGAATACCGCTTCCTCTGTCACGAATTCTGCTGTAGCATCGTCCGCTGTCTTTGTGGAGATCTCCGTCGGCTCACATGTTGCATTGTTGATGTAGAGATCCCAGATCTGGCGGTAGTTGTCCAGATATGTGCCTTTGATGGCGTCTGTATTATTAATGCCCTCGTCTTTATACTCATAGTAGATCGGAAGGTTTGCCAGATGCGTCTTGAATCTCCAGTCAGAAGATCCATCCATTCCTGCTGATGTAAATGCTGAGAATCCGAGCTCATCCTTGCGTGCTGTGATATCTTCCACTACTTTCTTGAAGCTGTCGAAATCTGTGATGTCATCTGCAGTGTATCCGGCTTTCTCCAGGAGCGCCTTGTTGTAGATGATACCGTAGTTCTCGATTACGTATGCAATGCCTGCCATCTTGTCGCCGTCCATCAGAGCGAAGCTGTCGTCTGTCAGTTCCCCTGCAATGTCAGATCCGGACAGATCGTAGCAGTAATCTTTCCAGCTTGCCAGTCCAACCGGTCCGTTTACCTGGAACAGAGTCGGAGCATCCGTCTTGGCCATCTCTGACTTCAGTGTCTTCTCATACTCTCCGGAAGCTGCTGTCAGAACTGTTACCTCTACGCCGGTCTCCTCTGTGTATGTCTCTGCCAGCTCCTGCCAGTACTCATCTGCTTCTGGTTTGAAGTTCAGGTAATACACTTTTCCCTTTGCTTCATCCGATCCGCTGCCGCCTGATCCTGCGCTGCTTCCGCATCCTGCTGCCAGTCCTGTTATCATTGCAACAGTCAGAATTACCGATAATACTCTTTTCTTTTTCATTTTTTACCCTCGCCTTTCTGAAAACTTGTGTTTAGAAAACCTCTGTTTTCTTTGTTCTGAGGGTATTATAGCAATACCGGCCATTCGGCCGGTAACAATTACAAAACCATGATTATCAAAAAAAATACCTGCCCCGTCCGCCGGGTTACTGCTCTTCCAGGAACTGCGCAATGCTCTCGTCTTCCTTCGCAGTGAACTCCTCCGGGGTCATCTTCCCCAGCGCCAGATCCGGCAGGATTTCGCCCAGCGTCTCTTCCTGCAGGATCGAATTCCACTTCACCTGATAGTTCGGAACCAGCTGCGGTCCGTCCCTGTAAGCAGCGATATAGTCCCGCTCCGCAGGAATCATCCCCTCCGGATCCTTTGAGAACAGTTCCTCTCTCTGCTCCATGTTCAGCTGCGTGCGGAGCTTCAGAAGCGCCGCCGCCCCTTCCTTCACCTCGTCACTGTAGCCGGATACGATCGCCCAGCCGAATGTTTCAGGAGAAGATACCATCTTGTTCTCCGGGAACGGTGAGAATCTGACCTTGTCCTGCCATTCCTCAGGAATCTGGTCCATCATCCAGTACCCGTTGGGGATCATCGCCGCCTGGCCTGAGAAAAAGTTATCATAGGAAACATCAAAATCCGTATACAGAGCGTCATCTGTCGTATACCGGAACAGCTTCTGAAGTGTCTGTGCGATCCGCAGCCCGCTTTCATTCTGATAGGTGTCAGGATAGAATTCATTCATAAACGCTGCACCTTCCTCTGTGGAAGCCGCCTCCGCCGTGGCGATCAGCATAGGCGCCCACGCCGTGCCTTCCGTGTGAAGAGCCAGCGGGGTGATTCCGCAGGCAGAGAGCTGCTCGCAGCATTCCCAGAATTCCTCCCATGTCTCCGGGAATTTCTCTATCCCTGCCTGGGCGAAGAGCTCTTCATTCCAGAACATGCCGGAACAGGAGAATGCCGCCGTGCTGATCGGTCCGAGATAGATGCTCCCGTCCTCCTCGCTGCATGACTCAAGCACTGCCGGCTCGATCATCGCCTTCCACTCCTCGTCCTCATTGATATACTCTGTCAGTTCCTCGATCCGCCCGTCCTGTATCATCATATAATAGAACGCCGGGAGCATCCGCAGATCCGTGATCACTGCCGGAAGCGTATCCGTCACATTCTGCCGCTTCAGGTTCTGACGGTACTCTTCCTCCGTCTCCATGATCCACTGCACATCCGCCTGCCATTTTCCGTCATATATCCGATTAAATTCAGTAATCAGTTCCTCTTCATTTTTGATTCCAGTAGAAGAATCTACAATGAGAATCATCGGAATGGTGACCTCTTCCTCCCCGCCGCTGGTCTGCTCAGCTGTCTCCGAGCATCCGGATACGAGCATTGCCAGAAGAAGCGCTGCTGCCGCTGTCCGGACCGCTCTGCTCCTTTTCGCTCTGCATTTCTCATTTCTCATCATCTTTCAGCCCTCCATCTCCGGGAATCTTTATCGTACAGGTCGTGCCGTCCGCTTCGGCTTCGCAGTAAAACGCCGCTCCGTCCCCGTATTTGAGCCTGAGTCTTGTCAGGATATTTACCACGCCGTAGCCGTGTTTCTTATCCGGGAAACACTCTTTGAGCTCTGAAACCGTCAGCTCGTTCATATGATTAATCTTATCCATCATGGACTGCTCGATCGACGTCCCGTTGTTGGCAACACTCAGATACAGGACGCCCTCATCTTTCTTCACGACAATCCGGATGACGCCGCCTTCAAATATATCCTGAAAACCGTACTTCACCGCATTTTCCACCAGCGGCTGCAGGATCAGCTTCAGCACATAAGTCTGCGCAGCATCCACCTGACAGTCAATCTCATAGGTAAACAGAGACTGGTTCCGGATCTGCTGGATCTCCATATAACTCTTCACATTCTCCAGCTCATCGTCCACTGACACGATATCACTGCCCTTGTTCAGCGACAGCCGCAGATATTTCGAAAGCGCCTGGATCATCCGCATGGTTGTCTCTTCTTTGTTGATCCGCGCCAGCATGTAGATCGTATCCAGCGTATTGTACAGGACATGCGGGTTGATCTGGCTGATCAGCATGTTGAGCTCTGTCCGCCTCAGCTCCCGCTCCTGATCTTTGATCTCGTCCAGCAGCCGGCGGATATTGTCAAGCATCTTATTATAAGAATGTCCGATCTCATCCAGCTCCGTGTTGGTATGCAGGTCAATGGTCCGGTCAAAATTATTGCCGTCAAACTCTGTCATGGCTTCTTTGATCACCTGAATCGGCTTCGTAAATCTTCTGGAAAAATAAATACTCAGAATAACCGCGAGCACTGCCACCAGCAGGTAAATTCCGGCAAGCACGAGAAAGATCGGGATAAGCCCCTCATTGAGCAGCCGGTCCGGCACAAAAGAAAACACGGTCATGCCACTGTTTCCGTCAAGATACGCCGAGAGGATACCGCCCTTTACTTTTTCTCCCGCAAGGATCATTCCCGATGCCTGTGTCTCCTGCCGGTCTGTAATCCGCTCCGCGATATCATCCGGCATCCGCTCCCCCTCTTCAAAATCTTCCGGCGACGATGACATGCAGATCTGTCCGCTCCTGTCAATCACACCTACCGCCGCCTCATCTGTCAGTTCCTGGTTCATCCCCGTGATTTCCCGCAGAAATCCATCTTCCATTTTGAAAAACAGCATCCCCGGCTCATGGGCATACTCCAGGCTTCTCACATATCTTCCGATAAAAAGAGCATAATCATCCGTCCCGAACAGTGTGTCCTTTGCCCAGAACCACTTCGTCCGGGAATACTCATCCCCCAGATATCTCCGGAAACCGCTTTCCTCCACATCCTGATAGGTCACATCAGAATAAGACCGGCTGTATACATTCCCCTTGTTGTCCACATAGCAGTAATCCGCCACATAGTCCAGATCGATATAGGCGAAATATTTGCTCAGAGCAATATGCTTCACATCCTCCAGTCCCTGTGTCTGGAGGCTCTCCTGCACGTCATCGTAAAAAATACATTCCGCAGTCGCCTCATCGGTCTGCTGAAACATATTCTCCAGCGTCAGCCCCGTCCGTTCTGTCAGGAACTCATATTTATCGACAATCGAATTCGTCAGTCGATTCCTCACACTCAGCATGACGCCGAAGCTGGACAGCAGAAGCGCCAGCCCCAGAAGGGCTGCCGTATATTTCAGATATCGCTTCTGTATTCCGGATCTCTTCTTACTCTTTTTCATCTGATCTCACTCATACCTCGTATTCCTTTTTATATTCACTGGGCAGCCTGCCCGTATACTGCTTGAACAGATGGGAGAAATAGGACGGATTGTGAATACCCACTGCTTCACAGATATCCCCGATACTTCCGTTTCCCTCCTCGAGCAGCCGCTTCGCCTTCTCCATCCGCTGCTGCATCAGATATTTCTTAAAAGTCATTTGAAATGTATTCTTAAAAACCCTTCCGAAATAAACCGGATTCAGGTAAATATGGCCTGCCACGGACACAATGGACAGATCCTCTTCCTGAAGATGTTCATCAATGTAGGCAACAGCCTCTTTCATATAGTCCTTGAAATATCTGGTCTCATCCTCTGCCGCTGTCTTCTCCCTCACCTCAATGGCATCGCCCAGGATCTTGTAACACACATCCACGGCTTTCGCAGCGCTGAGATTCTCGAGATTATTGTAATAATTGCGGAACTTCTTTTTGATCTCATCGTTCAGTCCATAGGAGTCCCGAAGCATAAATTCTGTCTTCAGCATCACACGATGCAGATGCTGGCACTGCTGTTCCTCATCATGAGGCAGCCCATAGATCAGCTGAACAAAAGCTTCTTTCAACTCTTTTTCGTTATTCTTCCGTACCGCGCCCACAATCAGATTGTCCGCCTCCACAGCCTGCTCCTCCGCAGCGGTCACTTCCACCTCTTCCGAAACCGTAAACGCACTGGCTCCGGAGGCACTTGCCATGTCAAACAGCTTCTGCGCTTCCGCATAGCTCCGCCGGATCCCTTCGATCCCTTTATACGGCTTGGAAATCGCCGCCACCACCGGGCTCTTCTCATCCTCTTTCACATGTTCCAGCAGATGTTTCAGCTCCATCACCGCGCTCTTATCCTCTGTCCGGATAATAAAGGCACAGTCCTCCTTGCCTTCCGCCTTCCAGAAGAAGAACTTCCCGCCTATCACTTCCTCGAGCCGTTTCATCAGGGCAAATCGGGCAGCCTCGTAATCCAGCGAGTGGGTGATCCTGTAAGCCAGATCTATGTCCACACATACCGTGATAAACCGGTCTTCATTCCCCGGCATATCCCCAAGCATCTGCATCACTTCCTCCACCTTTTCCTTCGGGATCCGGTTCTGCACATACTTCTGGATCACCACCTGAAGGAAACTGTCATGGTCTTTCACCAGAAGCTTCTCCCAGCTCTCATATTTCTCATCATTCTCAATCCGCTCCATGCAGACCCTGTAGGCGCTCTGCATAGTCTCCTGCAGCTTCTCGTCCTCGATCGGCTTCAGAAGATAGGCAAAAGCCCCCAGGTCGCACGCCTGCTGCGCATAGTCAAAATCCCTGTACGCACTCAGCACAATAAAAAGACATTCCAGGTCTGTCTTCTGATTCTCTTCCATAACCATCAGCCCCGTGATCTGCTTCATCCGGATATCCGTCAGCACCACATGAGGCTGTACCTCCTCGATCACCTGGATAGCCTGTTCCCCGCTCTGCGCTGTCCCGACTACCCGGAATCCCATGCTTTTCCAGTCATAAGTATCCAGCAGCCCCTGCAACAAAATAGGTTCGTCGTCAACGATTACCAGTTTTAGTAATTCCATAATACTCTCCAGTCCATACACTGAGTCTATCTTAACATATTCCAGCTTTATTTTAGAATTTTATTTCGGAGGGCGTTAGCAAAAAACATACATGAGGTGCAAAAAAATAAACAAGGGCAGGGGCGAGGGATTGCGCTGAAATTCTTGTACTGCTTTTCAGTCAAGTTATCTACATTGCAGAAAAGACCATCTGCTTTATCAACAAATGGTCTTTTCTGTAAAGATATTTTTTACTTCAGCATTGTTACTATAAGTGCTTAATATGGCATAAACAGTAAGCCGGAAATTCCATGATTATTTTTTAATATTTTTATACATTATTCTTAGCCAATACTTCATAATCACTTCTAGTTAATTCAGAAGTTAATAAATCGTCATTCAACAATTTTACAAATGTATTTTTCGATCTTTTAGTATCTAGTATAAATTTATCTTGTTCAGCATTTAACTTCAACGGATTACTCTTAAAGTAGCTATGGGATTGTGTGAATTCTATTATCCGTCTGTTATCGATTTTACCAATTACTTTAGAATCTTTGTATATTTTAGTCAATTTTCTAGCAAAAGAAACATTCTCAAGTTCATCTGTCAAGGATTCAACATCATCAATAATATTCATCTGCTCGATAACTTCTATACTCTTTTTTGCTTCATTACGAATGATTTCATGAAAAGAACATATTTTTTCCATTTTTTCTATATCAGAAATATATACCGTTCCTTTCCAAAGAAAAAACTGATAATTAAAATCAATTCTTAATATATCTTGTTCAACTTTTTTCAATCTATTTTCATGCAAAATTGGAGTTAACATATATCTATCTCTCTTCAAGAGGCTTACCGGATATTGTTGCTTATAAAGTATTATCTGGTCTTCAACATTACCTATAACTACAATAAAAGCTCGAATTCTATCTAATGAATCTTCACGGAAATTAAACATCTCTATCTCTTCAGGACTATTGGATACCTCTAGCATTTTTTTCATTTCCTCTGGAAAGTTTTCCAAATCATAATAGTACAATCCATTGCTTCTTTCATCAGCCGACGATAATTTTAATATTTTTTCATCTTCCTGATAATCGCTCATTTTACGTTCGATGACCTCCGAAAACCCGTCTAAGAGCCCCTGAGTTGTATTATTCACGCACTTTTGTTCATCAGCAATATTAATTTTCTTAACAGTTTCCCCTTCTTGAGTTTTCAGAACTCCATACATAGAAACCCCATTTTTTTCTTGTAATAAATTATGTATTTCCTGATATAACTCTTCTTTTGAACTCATTTAACTATATCCTCCTTGCAAAATATATATTATCGCTTAATGATAAATATTTAATGCTATCTCCTGCTTGTATCTTTCCTTTTGTAATAACTATTCCCATACCAAAGGCACTATTAAATTTGCAATTAACTTTATATACGTTAAATCCCAACAAAACAAGTGATGGATTGGTATAATACAGGTTTGTCTTTACGAAAATACAGCCAATTATAATAATCACTGAAAACATTACAAATATTTCTCGATCAGTTTCCATCGGAAAACAGACCATAGGAATAATATAGGTTGCTAAAAAGGACAAATTTTCATAATTTACACTTTCACAACTTTCAATTTCTACAGGCAAATTTTTTGCATTATTCAACATGTCTAAAAATAATATATAACCCACGCCTCCTGCTAGTATTAATAAAAGGCATATCAATGGAATTATATTTTCACAAATTATTTCTTTACACATATCTTTTGTCATTTGCAATGATACTTCAGAAATATCTACTTTTAAAACAATCAACATAAACAGCAAAATCCATAAGGAAATAAGATACAAACTCAATTTGAGCAATATAGTTTTATTTTGTTCCTTTCTTTCCACTCACGCATCCCCACTTACAAAAATCAGAAATACTCTACATATGTCTCCGGCAAATACTTCGCCAATTCCTCCACCAACTCATACACCTTTGTCCCCGGTGCTATCTCTGTCGGTGTCTTCCCTTGTCCATCTTTTATGATCCGTTTTGCATACCGTATCGCCAGTTTCGGATTCCCCTTTTCCATTAGTATCTCAAATATATTTTTCATGTTCTTCTGATATTTTCCAATCCCCAATTCCCTAAACTTATTATTCAGAAATGAAATATATTCTGTCCGATGATTATTACAAGTATAGTATGCAAAATGCAGCAGAAACCTGAATTCGATACACTCATTGCTCCATGCCGCATGATACTGCAGATCCGGGTTCTCCTGACTCAACTGTTGTGCCCGTTGCTCGACTCCATTAAAATCTTTTGCCGGGAAACTGTCTTTGTCATATACACACCAGATCTGCCCTTTCTGAATTTTATTCTTCTCCACATATCTCTCCGCCATTCCAATCACACGCATTGTTTCTGCCTGACATGGTTCAATTTCGATCAGTACCATATCCCGGTAAATCGGATTATCTTCTATGTACCTTTTAAATCCTTCAAAATACAATGGCTCTGTCTGCTGTCCCTCACAGAAGATATAATACCGGAATTCTCTCTTTTCCAGATATTCCGTACGACGCTTTTTCTTCCAAGCCTCCCTCCCGGCTTTTTTAGGCATTAACCTTCCCCCAATCTATAATTTTTCTGAGATACGGATCAGCCCCATACTTTCCTTCCAGATACTGCTTATCAAATTTTGCATCTTTTCGCACTGACTTGCCTTTATCATTCTTAAATTCCACAAGAGAATATAATTTAGAATTCTCTTTGTTTCCTTTCGCCACAAACCAGATTTCATCCCGTCGAAAAACATCGTTGTTCATTGTTGACAAATCGTGGGATGTAAAAATCAATTGTGCGCCATTTTTATTTATCTTCATATTACTGAACAGCATAATAATATATTTAAGCAGGGCTGGATGTATCTTGGCATCTAATTCATCTATTACCAGAGTTGTTCCCTCCAGAAGGCTTTGCGCAATAAACGGGAGCAGTCCAAATATCTTTTTTGTTCCGCTGGACTCATCAAATAAATTCAATTCAGCTTCATAATCATCAATGATATGCTTCGTAAACACTTCTATCCGGTCATTTCCCCTCTCTTCTACACGAAAATCTGCAATATCCAGATCCATCTCCTGTATCATATCCAACATTAATTTTTTTACATCTTCAGAATTAGAAACTGCCATGCGCAGTTCCTGACGTGGATTTCCATAATTGAGGAAATCAATCTGATCATCAAACCAATTCAATACATCCTGCACCACTTCATTCTTAGCATAAGTAATGCCCAGATAAGAAAGAAGTGGTAAGGTCTCGGATATATCCTCACTGATCTTCAATTTAGCAAAATCACCCTTTAATATGATTTCATTTTCATCTCGTTCAAAAAGGGCAGATTTACGCCCCGTTTCGAACTTTACCCGATCCAGCCTTTCATACTCAATCACATCTTTCCTGACAGTAAACTCATATCGATATTCTGCTAATGCGGTCCTGAAAAATAATTCAAACTCCGTCGGAGCGTTCACTGTTTCAGCAGAAAAAGCAAAAGGTTCAATCAGTATTCTTTTGCTTCTGATTGCGGCATTTTCATTATCACTAGTTGCATATAACGCTCTCAGTACCTTAAACACCAGACTGTGCAATGCTTCCAGCACATTTGATTTTCCTCCACCATTTGGTCCGTAAACCGCTGATACCGGAAGGAATAACTCCCCATCTCTATCTTTGATTACCCTGTCTTCATGCTCTGAAATGGCGGTCGCCTGCATATCAAATGTCATCTCATCACGAATGCTCTTAAAATTCTTTACTGTAAATTGGCATAACATTTGTGTTTACCTCCATCTTTTTTAACACCACATATCATTTAAATAATCTCTCTCACCTTCCATTATATTCATAATTTCATTTTTGTAAACATTATCTGAGATAAAATCTCATATTTTTACTTGTAATCTCCAGGAATCAAAAAAAATCATCCGGCACATTGCTCTGTACCGGATGATCGTTTCCCTGCCTCCCCATATTTCACCCATGCTGGTGAAGGTACTTTTCTCTTGTAGCCATTCCTCCCCGTATATGGCGTTCGGACTTATTCATGTCCAGAACTTTCCGTGCTTCCCGCGCCAGGGAAGGATTGATCTGGAGGAGCCGCTCGGTGACATCCTTATGTACCGTACTCTTGCTGATCCGAAACTGCTTCGCCGTCTGCCTCACAGTCGCGTTATTCTCAATTATATAATCAGCAATCTCCACGTCTCTTTCCTCAATGTAATCTTTCAAAAAAATCCCCCTGCAAACATCGTTTTTACAATGTATGCAGGGGGAATGGGTGTCATGCTTATTTAAACACTCTTCTTTTTTCAGTATTCGCACTGGATATCACAGTTTTCCTCACGCAAACTTCATGCGAAGCAACTTACATCAGACCTCAGCAACAGTATTTTCTGTACACCTCCATCACCGTTCGCTGGATCTCTTCTCTGAACCTTTTAGGACCTGTTACTTCGCATTCTTCTATATGTTCTAAAATCCATGTCCTCATTGCCGATGGTGCAGACATAATTTTAACGCGAATAACATTATCGTCTCTTCTCATAACCTCTGCGTCTTTTCCAAAAGTATCCACTATATCTTGCCATAACTCCACACTGCATTCTATTTCATGCCGTTC
>CALWBC010000273.1 GCA_944375755.1 uncultured Mediterraneibacter sp.
ACCGGCTGGCCGAAATGATCGGAAACCAGAGCGACCTGAAGGTGCTCTCGATCAAGGATTACATAAAGAATCCGAAAGAGAGCGGTTATAAGAGCTACCATATGCTTGTTTCAGTTCCGATTTTCCTGTCTGACAGTGTGGTGGACACGAAAGTCGAAATCCAGATCCGGACGATCGCCATGGATTTCTGGGCAAGTCTTGAGCATAAGATTTACTACAAATTTGAAGGGAACGCACCGGAGTATATCAGCAGAGATCTGCGGGAATGCGCAAAGATGGTGTCCGAACTCGACGAGAAGATGCTTTCCCTTAATGAGGCTATCCAGGAATGTATCATACATGACGAAAACAGGGACAATATGGACGATGTGCTGGAAAATGTAATCGGGAACAGAAGTGAACAAAAAACATATCACATGTACGGAGGATAGCCGGAGGACGGCGAATTCTGAAATAATCCTTAAGATTCATGTACGGGAGGCAAAAGATGTTGATGCTTTTGCCTCTTTTCGTTATACTGTATATGGAATTTCAACATTTATGAGCGGGGCCGGCGGCTGTGTGGATGCTGTCGGAGAAAGATAAGGAAAAAAAGAATGACGGAAGAAGCTAAGACGAAGGCGATTGAGATCGGAGCAGGGCTGCTGCTCTGTATCACCGCATGGGCAGTAACATTTTATTATAGGACTTCTCGAACCGCGGAGACGATTCTGTTTCTGCTTCCCTATGCGGTTCTGTCCGTGTCCACATACTGGGATCTGATCCGGATGCTGATCCGGAGAAAGTTCCCGGACGAGAATCTGCTGATGGTGATTGCCACGGCAGGAGCCTTTTGCATCGGCAGGCACAGGGAAGCAGTGGCTGCGATGCTGTTTTATCAGGTGGGCAAGTTTGTGGAGGAGATCTCCCTAAGCCGTACGAGAAAATCCATTACCGAATACATAGATATCCGTCCTGAGTACGCGAATCTGAAGACCGGGAGAAATACGGAAAAGATCGTTCCTCCTCAGGAACTGAAGCCCAGACAGGTGATCGTCATCCGTCCCGGAGAAAAGATCCCGGTTGACGTGGTTGTTACACTGGGAACCGGAACGGTGGATATGAAGGCGCTGACCGGCGAGTCTACGCCGCGGGCCGTCAGACCCGGGGATCATCTCTACAGCGGCAGCATCAATCTGAACAGTGTTCTTGAAGCGAGAGTGGTCAGATGTTATGAGGATTCCACTGCGGAGAAGATCATGAAGCTTGTGGAGAACGCGGACGGCAGAAAAGCGGCGAATATCCGGTTCGCGGATCGGTTCACGAGGCTGTATACGCCGATCGTGATTCTGCTCGCCCTGCTGACTGTACTCCTTCCGCCCATGATGTTTGATAAAGACCGCATGGAGTGGGTATACCGTGGGCTGATTCTTCTGGTTGCGGCATGCCCGTGCGGGCTGATGGTATCCATCCCCATGGCTTTCCTCGGGGGAATCGGATCGGCTTCGAGGCAGGGCGTGCTGATAAAAGGAGGCGCCATTCTGGAAAAACTGACGCAGGTGGATACGTTTGTCTTTGACAAGACGGGAACGCTCACAGAGGGAGTGTTCCATGTGCGCAGGATCGTGCCGAGGAATATGGAAGAGGAAACTCTGCTGGAGCTGGCGGCTCTTGCGGAGACTTATTCCACGCATCCGATCGCCATGTCTTTGCGGGAAGCCTGCGCCAGGCAGAAACAGCGGCCGGACGGACGCCGGAAGGTGAATGACATCGAGGAGATTCCGGGATATGGAGTGAAGGCCCGGATCGATGGCCATGAGGTATGCGTGGGAAATGAGCGGCTGATGAATCAGCAGGGGATTTTCTATGATCCGGTAAAAGAGGCGGGAACCGCGGTTCATGTATCGGTGGACGGAGAATATGCGGGATATATTCTGATTTCGGATATTATCCGGCCGGGAGCGGAGCGGCTGATGAAGTGGCTCCACAGGAAGAATCTGTCCACGATCATGCTGACCGGTGACAATGAGCGCGTGGCGGAGACGGTGGCGTCCGGACTTAAGATAGAGAGTGTGTATGCCGAGCTGATGCCGGAGGATAAAGTGGAGCTTCTGGAAGAGTTCCGGGAAAATCAGATGGAAGGCGAACTGGTCGCTTTTGTCGGAGACGGAATCAATGACGCGCCGGTGCTGGCCCGGGCCGATATCGGAATTGCCATGGGAGGTCTGGGTTCTGACGTGGCTCTGGAAGCGGCGGACATCATTCTTATGGAGGACGAGCCGTCCGGGATCATAAACGCGATGCGCATCGCCAGGGCAACACTTCGGTCCGTGCGGCAGAACATGGGATTTGCCATCGGGGTGAAGACGCTTCTGATTGTGCTGGCGTTCTTTGGCCTGGTGACGATGCAGAACGCGATTGCTGCCGATATGGGAGTTATGGTAATCAATATATTGAATTCATTTTGGATGATGAAATATCCGGAACAGGGAGTGTAAATGATATGAACAGAAAAAACAGAAACAGAGTATTCGCCGCGGCGCTTGTGTGTGCCCTGGCGGCGGGAGCGGCAGGAGGATGTGCCAATCCGGACAAGGAGGGCGCTCAGGCCCTGGAGGAAGGAAACTATGAGGAAGCGGTGGAACAGTTCCAGCAGGCTGCAAAAAGCAGCGACACCGGGGAAGCGGCGGAAGGATACCGCGGTCTTGGTATGGCCTATTATGAGATGGAAGATTACGAGTCTGCCCTGGAGGCATTCCGGCAGGCAGCGGACGGCGGAGCGCAGCAGACCATACAGACTTACAATCTGATGGGGATATGCGCCATGCAGACGGGAGACTATGGGGCAGCGCTGGAGTACATTCAGGCAGGACTGGCACTGGCGGATTCCGCAACCGGCGATGAAGTCCCGCATCCGGATCTTGTGAAGGAGATGAAGTATAATGAGATCATCTGCTACGAGGAGCAGGCGGACTGGGAAAACGCGAAGGCCAAAGCCTCGGAATATCTGAGCGAGTATCCGGACGATGAAGAAGTTCAGAGAGAATCGCAGTTTTTGGAGACCCGGTAGTGCGCTGTCACTGCCGGTTTTCCCTGTGCAGGGATGAAGACAAAGAGTGTCTCGGCGTCTCGTCCGGAACAGACAAAACAGGAGGTATGCGGGATGGGGAACCGGAAAAAATATCAGATTACGGAATACTGCCACCGTTTTCTGGCAGACTATATAAAACCCGGCGATTGCTGCGTGGATGCCACATGCGGCAATGGCGGCGATACGGAATTTCTCTGCCGCATGGTGGGAGAAAACGGCAGAGTGTATGGATTCGACATACAGGAGCAGGCGGTCAGCCGGACAGCACAACGCCTGGAGAATGCGGGCTGCGGGGAACGTGCCCGCCTGTACTGCGCGGGGCATGAGCATATGGCGGAGTATGTGAAAGAAGAAGCGGCAGTCATTATGTTTAATTTCGGGTATCTTCCGGGAGGGGATCACCGGATAGCAACACAGGCGGATACCAGCCTGGAGGCGGTGGAGGCGGGGCTTTCTCTGCTTAAGCCGGACGGGGTGATGAGCCTTTGCATCTACAGCGGAGGAGATACCGGTTATGAGGAAAAGGAAAAGCTCCTGGCATTTCTCCGGGAACTGGATCCCGGGAAATGGCTGGTGCTTGTGTGCGGTTACTGGAACCGGAAGAATGATCCGCCGCTTCCGGTGTTTGTGCTCCGGCTGGATCCCCGCTGACAGAGGAGCGCGGGGAGAGATACACAGGATACGGGAAAGAAATTTGTAAGGGATGAAAGGAGAACAGCGATTCATGTTTGAGATGGACCAGGTGGAGGAGCGGGTGATTCTGACCGGCGTGGATACGGCGGGGACTGAGGATGCCGGGAGATCTCTGGATGAGCTGGAGGAACTGGCAAAGACAGCGGGTGCGACCGTGGTCGGCAGGCTGATACAGTCCAGAGAAAGCGCTCATCCGGCAACGTATATTGGAAAAGGAAAGCTTCAGGAGCTCAAAGAACTGATCTGGGAGACAGATGCCACAGGAATTATCTGCGATGATGAGCTGACAAGCGCCCAGCTGGGGAATCTGGAGGCCGAGCTCTCCTGCAAGATCATAGACAGGACGCTGCTGATTCTTGATATTTTCGCGGCAAGGGCAGTGTCGGGAGAGGGAAAGATTCAGGTGGAACTGGCACAGCTGAAGTACCGCGCATCCCGCCTGACCGGCCTTGGAAGATCGCTTTCCAGACTGGGCGGCGGTATCGGAACAAGAGGGCCGGGAGAAAAGAAGCTGGAGATGGACCGGCGTTTGATCCGGGAGCGGATCAGCAGGCTGAAGAAGGAACTGCGGGATGTGGAAAAGCACCGGGAGCTGATCAGGAGCCAGAGAAAGCGGTCGGGCCTGAAAGTGGCGGCTCTGGTGGGATATACTTCCGCGGGAAAGAGCAGTATAGAGAATGCGCTTACGGATGCGGGGATACTGGCGGACGCCATGCTTTTTTCCACTCTGGATACCATGACACGGTCGCTCATGCTGGATAACACCCAGGAGATCCTTCTGACAGACACGGTAGGATTCATCCGGAAGCTGCCCCATCATCTGGTGGAAGCTTTCAAAAGTACGCTGGAGGAAGCAAAATATGCGGATATCATTATCCATGTGGTGGATGCCTCCAACCCGCAGATGGATGAACAGATGTATGTGGTCTATGAAACACTGCGGCAGCTGGGCGTGGAAGACCGTCCCGTGATCACGCTTTTCAATAAACAGGACCGGCTGGAGCATCCTGTGAACCAGAGGGATTTCCATGCGGAGTATTCCATCATGACTTCGGCAAAGACCGGACAGGGACTGGAGGAGCTGAAGACAGCGCTGCTTGAGATTATAAGAAGGGATCAGATCTATATCGAACGGCTGTATGATTTTTCGGAAGCGGGTAAGGTGCAGATGATCCGAAGCAGAGGCCAGCTTCTTTCCGAGGAGTATGTGCCGGAGGGGATTGCCGTGAAAGCCTATGTGCCCGCTGATATCTACGGAAAGATCTGACGGGAGCTCATCCGGCCGGCGATGGCAGAACAGACGGGAGATCAGACAAGAGAAAGGAAGGACGGAACATGATTGTAATTGACAGAGAGAAATGTATCGGATGCGGGCTGTGCGTGAAAGACTGCCCGGCAAATAAACTGAAAGTAGAAGATGGAAAAGCAGTGTATACTCCGGAGTGCATTCAGTGCGGACACTGTGTGGCTGTCTGTCCCCGGGCGGCGGTATCCATCCCCGAGTATGACATGGATGATGTGGAGGAATATGACGCGGATACATTTACAGTGGATCCGGACAATCTTCTTCATTCGTTAAAATTCCGCCGGAGCATCCGGAATTATCAGGACAGGCACATCGAGGAAGAAAAGCTGGAGAAAATACTGGAAGCCGGAAGATATGCGCCGACGGCGAAAAACTCCCAGAGCACCCGATTCATAGTTCTGGAAAAAGAACTGGGAACGTTCAGGGATCTGCTGTGGGAACAGGTGCCGGATCTGGCTGATAAAATGAAAGAAACAGCACCGCACTATGCAATGCTGTTCAAGTTCATGTATCGGAGAAGAAAAAAGAATCCCGAAGATGATCCGCTGTTCTTCAACGCGCCGACCTGCGTTCTGATCGCAGCAGATAATCCGCTGGACGGCGGACTGGCTGCCGCCGGGATGGAGCATATGGCAGTGGCGGAGGGAGCAGGCGTCCTCTACAGCGGTTATATTCAGAGAATCATAGAGGCTTCCCCGGCACTGAAGGAGTGGCTGGGGATTCCGGACACCGCGGTGGCATGTTTCATGCTCCTGGGATATCCTGCCGTTACATACCGCCGGACCGCGCCGCGAAAGACCGCGGACGTGGAGCGGCGCTGAACCTGTTGTTTATCGAAGCCGTATCTTTCGTTTACAGAAAGGGTTCGGAAGGTGTCTCCGGGATACTGCCCATGGATACCAGAAGCTGAAGGCCGACTTCTCTGGCTGTGAGAACGGCCTTTTTTACTGCTTCCGCATCGCCGGTTACGGCGGCGATTACTTCGTTGGAATGACTGGTGCCCCGGTCCGGAGTCATATACTTCACCACTTCCACGGGGGCGGCTTTTACCGCGTTGTCCGCCATCACAAGTCCGATGGCCGCGGGGGAACCGCAGAAAAATCCGAAGGGACGTCCCACCGGGGCGTCGAATGCCAGGTGAAGCGCCTGGTCCGCACAGGCAGAGTAAGTGAATTCCAGATGGCCGGCCTGGCTGATGTACAGTTCGCCGGCATATTTTTTGATATATTCCAGAGCGATCTCCACCGCTCTTCTCACATCAGAGACATTATCCCCTCCCAGAATAATAAAACATCCGTGTCCGCCCCAGCCCTTTGTGTCCCGCGGCAGTTCTATGGAAACAATCTCCGTGTTCGTGGATTTGACCGCCTCGTCCGCCGCGTTGATCTGTCCGGCAGCTCCGGTTCTGGAGCTGATCAGTCCCAGGCTGCGGTAAGGCTTTTTCAGTTCCATCTTCGCAAGCAGGGCCGGATCGATACCTGCGATCACAAGGCCGATGGTATCCAGAACGGTTGTCCCTGCGAATTCTGTGAGGGAACAGTTCATTGAAATTTTCGTAAGATCATGTACATCTATCATAACAGTCTCCGTTTCCTGAATCTTTCCTGTTCATCTGTTTATATAAATCCGCCGTCCAGTCCGATGATCTGTCCGGTAAGGTAGCCGGGGGCTTCTGCCAGCATGAGCGCCATCCGGGCGGATTCTTCCGCCGTGCCGAATCTGCAGGCGGGGATTTCGTCCATAAGGGCAGCCCTCTCGCCGGGGTCAAGTCTTGCGTTCATTTCCGTGTCGATCACTCCGCACGCGATGGCGTTTACCTGGATATTGCTGGGAGCGAGTTCTTTGGCAAGCGCTTTCGTCAGACCATTGAGTCCGGCTTTCGACGCGGAGTAGGCAGCCTCGCAGGAAGCGCCGGATGTCCCCCACATAGAGGAAATATTGATGATCCGCCCCTGCTTTTGCGATACCATATGGGGAATCGCCGCCC
>CALWBC010000274.1 GCA_944375755.1 uncultured Mediterraneibacter sp.
GACACGGACGGTCTATTATTATAGACTGAAAGAGAGGTCTATAATAATAGACCATTATGCTATCCAAAATCGTAACAGCGTGAATCGGGAAAAGACAATCGGAGGTGATATTATGGCAGACCGTAAATTGTGTGACAGTGAATACCGTTTTATGATACTGGTGTGGGAGTCAGCGCCGATACGTTCCGGAGAGCTTGTCCGTCTTGCGAATGAGCGGTTCGGATGGAAAAAATCAACTACCTATACGGTGATTCGTAAACTTTCCGGGCGGGGATTTCTGGAAAACGCGGATTCTGTTGTGCGTCCTCTTGTTACACAGGATGAATGTCAGGCAGCGGAGACAGACTATTTTGTTGACCGTACATTCGGCGGCTCTCTTCCGAAGTTTCTGGCAGCGTTTCTGGGAGACAAGAAGATCTCAGCGGAGGAAGCGGAGGAACTGAAACGAATGATCGATGCACACAGAAAGAAATAGAGGGGGTGGAAAGATGTCTGTTTTAAGAGAGCTTTTCACAGCTATATTAAATATGTCTGCGACAGCCGGAGTTGTGATTCTTGTTATTCTGGCAGTGCGGGTTCTGTTTCGGAATATTTCGAGAAAATATCTGTATCTGCTCTGGGCGATTGTGGCTGTCCGGCTGATCTGTCCCTGGTCATTGGAAAGCGGTGCGAGTCTGTTTAATATCGGACTTTTTGAAAATATATCCGACAGAGCGGGAACCATGGTGTGGTACGAGCCGGAGCAGACAGATGCCGGTTCGAATGGGACGGTTTCCAATACATCAGCTGAGACGGAAAATCAGTCGTCGCCAGACTATGTTTTACAAAACAGACCGATGACGGATGACAGCGCGGAAAACAGCAGTGGCGCGGCTGATATCAATACATCGGGCACCAGTACACCGAATATGGATACAGTGAACGACGATACGCTGAATCCCGGTGACTTTGAGGAACAGTTGATTAATATCCTTGCTGTCATATGGCTTGCGGGCGTATTCGCCGCACTGACTTATCAGGTTTCATCCTGGATCCGGCTGAAGAGGCTTGTACGCTGCGCGATCCGGCTGGAGCCCGGCGTCTATGAGTGCGATGCGGTCTCTTCTCCTTTTGTAATGGGTGTGATCCGGCCGCGGATCTGCCTTCCCCTTCAGCTGGGCGATGAGCAGAGGACCATGGCTCTTATCCACGAGAGATGCCATATCGGAAGGCATGATCATCAGGTGAAGTTCCTGGCTGTGATCCTGCGGTGCATTTACTGGTTTCATCCTCTTGTGTGGGCCGCGTTTCACTATATGTCCGCGGATATGGAGATGAGCTGCGATGAGATGGTTCTTGAGCGCATGGGAAGTGTGACGAAGGAAGACTACGGGGAATGTCTGCTTGCATTTGCGGTAAAGGGGTCCGGTCTGTCAGGAATAACTGCATTCGGGGAATCTTCCGTGAAGAAAAGGATTCGCCATGTTCTGAATTATCAGAAACGCAGCGTGTTCTCGGGGATCGGAGCGGCGGTTCTGTGCCTGGTCCTGTGCGTGGCGCTTCTGACGAATACGGCCATCGGAGGTCCGGGGCTCTGGGACGGCGGCACGCAGGAGTATGGTTCCTTCGCCCATGAAAATGACTGGTTTTCCCAGGGAATTGGCTACAGACTGGATCACAGAACCGTCTCCGTGGCATTTTACTGTGAGCTCTGGCTGGACGGGGAACTTGCGGGATACCGGCTGCTGAATGTCCGAGAGATCGGTACGGAAGAGGGACAGTTTCCGGATCAGGGGCAGATGATGTTGAGACGGGAATATGACTTCTCCGATGAGAATCAGTGGAAGATTCACACCCAGCTGCTGCTTGCGGATGATCCGGAATGGAATGGACAAACCCCTCTGTCCGGAACTGTGACGCTGACAGGCAGCGGTGTCGGCGCTTTCGGAGAAAATTTCTGCGTGGACGATCACACGACCGCACGGGATCTTTCATCGGATGAGGATGTGGTACTGGCGGCTTATCATGTCGGCAGGGAATACGACGGTGACAGTGCCGGCGTGTATTATACTTCCTGCGAAGAGTTAGCAGACCGTGCGGATGGAAACTACTGGTCGGATGATCCGGAGGAAAGCAATGGTGGGGAGCTGCTCTACCGCATGGCTGTCTCGGAGCAATCAGCGGAAGAACTGCAGGAAGAGTACTGTGTTTCTCCGTGGGTACGCCGGATGCAGCAGGCTGCGGTTCCCTACATCGGGGACACCTCCGCGGTGATGGAGACGCTTCAGGCTGTATTTGTTCAGGAGATGGGCGCATTTGACATTGAACTAGAGACAGAGGAAGAGCCATATGGACTTACGATTCACTTCTCGGAAAAACCGGTGGATTCTGAGGGGTGGAATCAGAAAATGCAGCAGAAGGCAGTGCTTCTCCTGTCACTGATCGGGAATGCGGAGATTGTCCGGTGGACCTGTCCGGATTCCCAATCCGGAGAGATAAGCCTTGCGCAGGCAGAGGAACTTACAGGAATAACGGATATCAAGAAATGCGCGGACTCGCCGGAAGCCCTTCAGTCACTGTGGGAGGGAACTATAGCTTTTACGAATAACAAAGTATTTAATCTGGGTATTTGAGTTTTCTTATTCTGTCCGCTACAATAGACTCTGTATGATGATTTACGATCAGAATAGCAGAAACAGAGTGTGAAAGAGGAGAGAAAAATGGGAAACATGCGCTACAGAAAACTTCCCCACGGGGAAGAACTGATCAGTGAAATCGGTCTTGGGATGGGATCCATCCATGAGGGAAGCGAGGAAGAAATCGAGAAAACACTGAGATTCGCGATTGAGAGCGGCGTAAATTATTTTGATATGGCAGCGTCCGAGGCAAAGCCTTACCCGTGTTATGCACGTGTGTTTGAAGGCCAGCTGGCGATGCTTCATACAGATTATACGGATATGGGATTTGTACACTGTATCGATGAAATGGATGATTATGAAGAAGTGATGTCAAACGGAATCTGGGATTATATGAAATCACTGAAAAAGGACGGGGTGATCCGGCATCTTGGCCTGTCTTCCCATGATCCGGCGGTGATCCGCAGATTCCTGGACACCGGTCTGATCGACATGGTGATGTTCAGCATCAATCCGGCTTATGATTATTCTACCGGCGAATACGCGATCGGAACCACTTCGGACAGAGGAATGCTCTACCGGGAGTGTGAGGCTCAGGGAGTAGGCATCTCTGTGATGAAGCCATTCGGGGGCGGCCAGCTTCTGAACGCGAAGACCTCTCCGTTTAAACAGGCTCTTACCCGGACGCAGTGTATCCGGTACGCGCTTGACCGCCCCGCTGTCCTGACTGTTCTGCCGGGCGTACGGGGGTATGAGGATCTGAAGGACATACTCTCTTATCTGGATGCGACGGAGGAAGAGATGGATTATTCAGCGATCAGCCGGTTTACACCACAGAACGCGGATGGAATCTGTGTGTACTGCAATCACTGCCAGCCGTGTCCCAGAGGAATTAATGTGGGAATGGTCAACAAATATTATGATCTCGCGCTCGCAGGCGATACGATGGCAAAAGGACATTATGAGAAACTGAATGTCAGGGCAGATGCCTGTATTCAGTGCGGACACTGTGAGTCAAGGTGTCCTTTCCATGTCAGGCAGGAGTCACGCATGAAAGAGATTGCGGAATATTTTCAGAAATAGAACAGGAGGAATTCTTTTATGAACAGAGGTTCATTTCAGCGCCTCCCCGTCTACAGGCAGCTTCTCCGGAAGCTGCTGTTTCTTTCCGTGCCTACGATTATAGAAGAGATCCTTGCCACCCTTCTTCAGTATGTTGATACTGCCATGGTAGGACGGCTCGGGGAACAGGCTACGGCTTCCGTGAGTATTACAACGAATGTCACATGGCTGGTCAACAGCGTCCCTGGCGCGATCGGAACAGCGGTGCTTGTGCTGATTTCAAAGGCAGCGGGTGAGGAAGACAGACATCAGGTGAAAAAACTTTCTGAACAGGCGTTTCTGCTGGCGGTTACAGCGGGAATCATACTGGAAATCGTGTGCCTGGCCCTAAGCCCTTTCATTCCGGTGTGGATGGGAGCGGAGCCGGCGATTCAGCAGAGAGCAGCCGGGTATTTCTTTATCATCAGCATTCCGATGCTGATGCGTTCGGTCAGTACGGTAATGGGAGCGGCGCTTCGGGCTA
>CALWBC010000275.1 GCA_944375755.1 uncultured Mediterraneibacter sp.
GATATTTCCGATACCAAGCGTAATACCTCCGAAGGCGACAATACTCTGCACGAAAGATACCACATCAAACTTCTTCTCCTGAAGCTCCAGCACATCGTCAAACGCAAATGATGAGATGACAAATGAAATCGCCATAATAACCAGTGCAACGTAAAAGATGGATTTCCATCCGAACGCGTCAATCATCATTCCCGCGATTGTCGGCGCAACTACAGGGGCAGCGGTTGTCGCCAGTCCGTATGTACCCATCATCGTTCCCCGTTTTTCCACAGGATAAACCGTAAGGATAATAACCTGAGCCGCTGTCATCAGGATTCCGTTTCCACATGCCTGGAGAACACGTCCCACCATCATCAGGCCGAAATTTCCCGCAAATATGCTGAGAAGCAGTCCCAGAATAAAACCTGCGATACCTGTCAGATACAGTTTCTTTGTCGGAAAGCGGGTGATAAGAAATGCCGTAAACGGCATGATCATTCCCATTGCAAGGGAGTACCCGCTTGTGATCCACTGCCCGATTGATGTACTGATTCCAAAATAGTCCACAACATTCGGCAGCGCTGTTGTCATCGCCGTTGACAAAAGAGAAGACGCAATTCCCGATACAACCAGGCAGAGGAAAATCATTGTCCTTCTGCCGCTGCTCAATTCTGCCTTTTTCTTATTTTCCATGATGTACCTCCATTCTGTGCCATACCTTCTGATTAATATTATCTGTCATGTGCCGCAGCGTCTGCACCGCTGCCCTGATCTCTTCCTCCGGAATATCCCTGCTCAGTGTCTCAAAAAAATCCTTATGCACTTTTTTGATCTGCTCCGCGGCCGGAACCGCTTTTTCTGTCAGATATAGATGCCTGACCCTCCGGTCATTCTCATCTCCTATGACGTGGATGTACCCCACTTCATTCAGCTTCTTTATGGTCTTGGTCAGCGTGGCGCGGTCTACCCGGAACCTTTCCGCCATTTCCTGAGCGGACGCGCCCGGATGGGTGTAAAGATACTCCACATAGAACTGTTGCCCCCAGCCGATTTCAAACTCGGAAAGGCCACGGTCATAGTACATTTTCATAAGACGATCAAAGATCGATACCCATCGTCCGATGTCAGGAAACCAGTGTTCAGCCATTTGGCACTCCTCCTTTTTTTCGCTGATTTCTTTCACAGCCAGCCTATGTCATCTGCCTGTAGAACAGAAAGAAACGGACGGGATTTCCCGTCCGGATTAGAACTATACCATAAAATTGTAGCGTACGCAACTATTTTTTCATTAAAAAAGCTGTCATATAAAAAGCATTGCAGCAGCTCTTTATATGACAGCAGGCAAAAATTTCGGTTTAAATCATGAATAAAAATATTTAATAAAACGGATAGAAAATCGGAAGCAGCACCATGCTTACCACAAAACATACCGCACTTACAATCCGTGTATTCGATCTTACCATGTCGGATCGGCACTATATTTCAAACGCAATAAAAACAAATGTCAATCAAGGAAACAACGATGCCTGATTCTGCACTCTTTCATCCAGCAGGCAATCCCATAAGCATGTATCGTACTGATTCCATCCAGTCTCAGTTTTTCCATATAATTCTTATCCACGATTTGCTCCATCGCTTCTTCACATGCTTTATCGAATGCAGCATTTTCAGCATATTTCACTTCAATTATGCAGCCAGTCTTTTCCTCAGGTATTTCAACAAGGATATCACTGTAGCCGTTCCCGGTTTCCGGATTTGACCGCACAATCCACTCGTCTTCACTGCCAAGCATTCCTACAATCAGGCCATGATAAAACGATTCTTTCCGACCTTTTCTGACAGCACTGTCGCGGACGCTGATCGACTTCCGCAGGAAGTCATTGAGGCTTTGCTGCATCTCTTCCGCATTTCCTTCTTTTACTGCAAGACAGAAATTCCTCAATTTTCCACTGTCGCTCTTTATGATTCTGGAAAACCATCTTAGAATCTGCTGTTCAAATATCATTTTGACCTCCCGGTTCGGAATTGCAAGACTTTTCCATCTTCCTTCTCCGGCTTCTGTCTCAGTCAGATATCCCGTATTATAAAGCATACTCCACAGATAACGCATTTTATCGTCATTGTCTTCTGCATCCAGATCATGATATGTCATCTCCGGCACAATCTCTTTCACCACATTTTCTCCGGAAACCAGTGTCTCGATTTCTGCGCGTACAGTTCCGGTAGCCTGCTCAATCATATCCCGTATTATTGCGTTTCCGCTGCTGTTCGCCCAGTAGAGCTGAGGCTCACCATCCGGTTCAGCCAGGTGGTCTGACACATAATTAAGTACATCCCATGGACAGTATACACTTGCCTGCCCAAACCGATACCCATTATACCATTCCTTCACCTCATTGTATTTCGCTTCCATATCATAATCCGCCAGAAGCTGTTTTACCTCACAATCGGTAAAGCCAAAATATTCATCGTATCGCGCATCAGATATAGAATAAACCTTAAAATTGTTAAGACCGGTAAAAATACTTTCCTTTGAGATTCGAAGACACCCGGTCAGAACAGCAAAGAAAAGAAAATCATTCGTTTTCAGTGCCATTTCAAACATGGAGCGAATATGATTCACTATCTCATCATAATATCCGTTCTGGTATGCCTTCTCAAGCGGAACGTCGTATTCATCAAGGAGTATAATCACCTTCTGTCCATAATGCTTATAGAGCATCTCCGACAGAATCATCAGGCTTTCCTGTTGGATTTCCCGACTTATCTCCTGCGCATACAGTGGCTTCAATGCCTCACGGTCTATCTCGCTCAGCCGGTCACTATCCATAAGGAACTGAAATCTTCTCGCTTCTCTTCGAATGGTAATTGACATCTTCGCAAGAGCATCCTCAAACGTGCTGCCGTCCACACTTTTCAGGCTGATCGAGATCACCGGAAACCGACCCATATATTTTTCACACAGTTCTTTCTCTTTCGATATCGCCAGTCCCTCAAAAAGTGAAGGATCCGTTCCGATCTCAAAGAATGTTTTCAGCATGTCCATATTAAGCGTTTTTCCAAATCTCCGGGGCCTGGTAAACAGATTTACTTCTCCCCATGTAGATAATAACTCTCGGATAAACGCTGTCTTATCAACATAGTAAAACTTTTCCTGCTGAATCTTCGTAAAACTGTCAATTCCTAAAGGAAGTTTTCTGTTCACTGCTCTCATCGCGGCCTCCTTTCTCACTCATCTTATCTTACCACGGACAAATGAGCGGAGTAAAGGAGATCCGGATCACTCCATGATTTTTTTCCGTATAAACATTTTTGCAATGCATGGATTCCTGTAATCCAGTATCTCGCTGTATCCGAGATCCAGCGCATCTATGGCCTTCCGATCCGCCTCTGAATTCAGGCACAGATCCATCAGCCGCTCCGGGCTGAAGTTGCTGACACCGATTGCGCGCTCTCCCCTGCTGGCAGATCTTCTCCAGAGTCCTCCACGCGCCATAATAATCGTTATAGGGCTGATGGATCAGATAGAGGTCAATATAATCCGTCTGCAGAGCTCTCCGGACGCATTTCTCGCATTCTTCCTGATCCTTCATCACCAGTACGCCGTATCCCAGAAGCGGCATTTTTACCCCATTTCTCAGTGTTATACTTTGCATTTTGTCGTCCCCTCTACTTGTTTCTGATCCCGGATTCCTGTAAAATATAAAAGATGTCAAATACGAAAAACAAATTTTCATGCATTTTATGCATAGATAACATTCTATTTTGAAACCCGCAAACGATAATATGATATCAGGGAAAAGAACTTTTCCCGCTTGGAGAAAAATGTATGATTGAAATCCATTTATTTGAACAGCTTGTTACATTTGCGTCCTGCGGAACGCTCTCCGCAGCTGCGGAAGAACTTCACATCTCCCAACCCGCCCTGAGCCGTTCCATGCAGAGGCTGGAAGAGGAGCTTGGCGTGAAGTTATTCGACCGGCAGAAGAGCCGCATCTCCCTGAACGAAACCGGAGAACTGGCTGTCAGATACGCACGGAATCTCCTCCTTCAGGAGCATTCCATGATCGATCAGATCCGAGAGTTCGACCGGAAGAAACATACAATCTCTCTCGGTTCCTGCACGCCGATTCTGATTCCCGATTTCGTCTCTCTGCTCTCCGAACTTTACGAAGGCATGACCATCTCCACGGAGCTGACTGGCGATCCCAATCTTACGGATCGTTTAAAAGAAAACAAATATCAGATCGCTATTCTGAACGAAAAGCCGGATGAGAAAGAATTCTATTCCGTTCCCGTGGAAAGCGAGCATCTCTTCGTCTGCCTGCCGCCGGAACACCCTCTTGCGGATGCGGACGGGCTCTACCTGAGAGACCTGGACGGCCAGACCTTCCTGCTCTATTCCCAGATCGGATTCTGGGATGCGCTCTGCCGCAGGGAAATGCCTTCCGCCCGTTTTCTCGTCCAGCAGGAAATGGATGTTCTCGGAGAGCTGGTGGCGAACTCCGCTCTTCCCGCCTTCACAACCGACTATATTATAAATCGGGATGGAATTCAGTCAGACCGAATCACCATCCCGATTCTGGATAAAGAGGCAAACGTAACATACTACTGCGCCTGCCTTTTATCCGAACGTGCGAAATTCAAAGCTGTTTTTCAACATTTTCAGCGGTGAATTCCGCAGATTTTATCCAGGAATTCTCAATCGTGAATTTTCGTTAGATTTTATCCGGGAATTCTCAGTCGTGAATTTTCATTCCATGGAGCATTTTTGCAAAGCCCGGATCATCATGATTTACGATCTCACTGTAGCCCAGATCCAGTTTCACAATCTCTGCCATATCTTCCTCGCTGAGCTGGAAATCCCAGATATTCATGTTCTGCTCCATGCGGTCTTTATGCACGGATTTCGGAATCACAACCACACCTCTCTGCACATTCCATCTCAGGGCAACCTGAGCCGCGGTTTTTCCGTATTTCTCACCGATTTTAGTCAGTACCGGATGTGTGAAGATACCGTGGTTCCCTTCCGCAAACGGTCCCCATGCCTCCGGAACAACTCCGTACTCTTTCATCAGTTCAAGGGCGTTCTCCTGCTGGAAAAACGGGTGAAGCTCCACCTGGTTTACCGCCGGTTTTACCTCTACTGTCTCACAGAAATCCGCCAGACGTGCCGGATAGAAGTTGCACACGCCGATTGCACGAAGTTTTCCTTCTTTATAAGCCTCTTCCATAGC
>CALWBC010000276.1 GCA_944375755.1 uncultured Mediterraneibacter sp.
TGAACCGTGTCAGGTCGGGAACGGAGCAGCACTAAGCAGGAGCTCTCGGGTGCCGTGAGGGTGCCTGGGCTGAGTTAACTGCCGGGGTAACGCCTGTGGATCATGTTCGAAGCGCAATGCACGTTAAAAAGGCATATGATGCTGCCGCATCAATGATTGGAAAATCATAGATGCGGCAGCTTTTTTGTCCTTTTCAATTCTAGAGCTCGTTGATGGTTTCTGTCACTGAAATCATCCGTATCCTTTTTGCCGGTGAATAAGCTGCAAGTACCGCCGCAGCAGTGACAAACAATATGACGATTACCAGCGATCTGATCGGCAGGCTCCAGACCGCGTAGGGAAAATGGCTTGTAATAAGGAAATCATACAGCATTTTACTGAAAGGAAGGCCAATTATACAGCCGGTAACACAGCCGCAGAAGGCATAGGTAAAAGCTTCTGCCAGAATCATTTTTGAAATCTGATGGCCGTCCATTCCCACAGCCCGCATGGCACCGTACTGTTTGATCCGGGCTGATACACTCATAGAGATACTGTTAACAATATTCATCACTGTAACCAGTGCGATAATGCCCAGGAAAGCATAGACACAGGCAGCAAAGACAAAATAAGTGCCGGATGTACGCTGATCCCGCCTGTCGGTCATATGATAACCGTTTTCCTCTGCGATCCGGCGGATTGCGGCAACTTCCTTATCCGTCACATCTGAAGTTGTCTGAATCATAATGAGTGAATAATCTGTGATGCCGGTCAGCCGGGCAAATGTCTCCCCCGATGTTATCAGCGTAACCTTGCCGCCCGTAAGACCATTCCCGCTAAACGGATCATATTTCAACAGACCGGCAATCGTAATCCGATCATTTCCAACAAAAATGGTATCTCCCATATCCCATGGACTATTCCGATCCCATGTCGCAAGAACATAATTACTGTCCCCGTAAACTTTAGACAAATCGCTTCCCCGGAGAAGCGTACCATCTTTTTGGAGAGCCTGCAGGTCAAAATCATCAAAAGATACAAGATCCACAGTACCGGAAGGAGTCATATCTCCCGCCATTCCGGCAGCCACGTCAAAGCAGCTTCTGCGTCCATAGACCTGTTTGACTCCTTTCATATTTGTAAGCGTCCGCACCAGATCGCTGTCGATAGAATTGTCCCCAGCACTGCACGAAATGTCAATATCGGAAGCAGCCGCTGATTGAGGCATCAGATGATCAACAAAATCAATCAGAACAGAAAAACTTAAAAAAAGAACAATGCTCAGAGCAAAGGAGCCTGTCATCAGAAATAAATTTTTCTTTGCAGCTGCTGCATGATGGATTCCCAGCGCCGTTTCAATTTTGAAGAAACCTGTGTGAACAAAGTGTCGGCTCGTTTTATCCGGCTCAGTATTTCCCGAAACAGCTACAACAGGCGATACCTTCGCTGCCCGCTTAGCCGGGATTCTCGCAGCCAGCAGGACGGTAATCACGCCGACCAGAATACCACTGACAATTCCGATACTGCTGATTCCAAATAACGGAATGTTCGAGAACTCTTCCCCGACAAAGAATCTTAGGACAGCACATAAGGCCCACGATGCCAGAATTCCCAGTACAAGACCAACAGGGACGGCGATCTTGCACCAGTTCAGAGCCTCCAGACGTACAAACCGGATGATCTGCTGTTTACTCATACCTATGCAGCGCATCATGCCAAAAAAACTGGTTCGCTGAGCAACACTGCTGTTAATACTGCTGGAGATCATCAGAACTCCCGCAATAAGAACCAGCAGAAACATCACGCCCGCCGATATTAGCAGGGTCTGTCCCATTGTGGTGTCAACGAGACTGTCAAGGAGTGAAAAATCACCATGTTTTTCTGACAGACGGGACTGCTCCATTCGCGCTCCCATTTCCGCCATACTGAAGATAGCTGTAACCATGAATACAGCAAAAATAATACAAAGCAGCGTCATGCGGTTTTGCCGCCGATGGACTCTGGCAGAGATTGGAATCAGACTTAAATAGCTTCTCATTCACAGCACCTCCCAAAATCATTCACGACGCCATCTGACACTCGCAGAATATGATCAGCTGTCTGAGCAATGCTCTGGCTGTGAGTAATCATTACGATGGTCTGTTCATACAGTCGGGACGCTTCTTTCAATAATGTAATGACTTCGCTGGTATTCTGTGTGTCAAGATTTCCTGTCGGTTCATCGGCGAGAATCAGCGCAGGGCGGGTAATTAACGCACGTCCTATCGCCACACGCTGCTGCTGCCCTCCGGAAAGCTGGCTGGGCAAATGATCTCGCCGGGCCTTTAACCCCAGTACCTTCAGCAGCTCTTCCAGATACCTTTTATCCGGCTTCTGATAGTCAAGTAATACCGGAAAAATAATATTCTGCTCAACAGTCAGTTCCGGGATCAGGTTAAAGCTCTGAAAAATAAAACCAATATTCCTGCGGCGGAAAATCGTCAGATTACGCTCTTTCATGGAGAAAATGTCTTTTCCATCGATCAGCACTTTCCCGGAAGTAGGGGTATCCAGAGCTCCTATCATATTCAGCAATGTTGTTTTTCCTGATCCGGACTCTCCAACTATTGCAACAAACTCCCCTTTGGGAATGGAGAATGTGGCACTTTTCAGGGCATGAACCGCAGCTTCTCCGATTCCATATGTTTTAGAAACATTTTTGACTTCTAATAAATCCATTCCGTCATACACCTCTTTCTGATTTGATAAGGAAAGAGTAGCACGTCAGCCCTACAATCAGATGACTTTCATCCTACAATTCTGTAGGAATTAAGAAATTCATAGTGAAGGATGTCCCTCCCTCTAAATCACTGTCAACTTCGATAGTCCCGTTATGTGCTTCTATAATCGCCTTTGCCAGCGACAGACCCAAACCGATCCCCTGCCTGTCTTTTGAAAAACGGCTGCGGTAAAACCGCTTGAAAATGTACGGCAGGTCCTCCGGATGGATGCCACTTCCATTATCCCGCACGACTATCTGTACAACGGAAGCAAATTCCTTCCATTCGATATGAATTACCGCTCCTTCTGTTGTATGATCAAATGCATTTTTCACAATATTACTGATCGCTTCCAGCATCCAGTTCTGATCACATGACAAAGTAACTGTTTTATCACCGGAAAAAGAAAGTGTCTTTTTCTCCCTGTCCGCCCGATAAGCGAAATGGCGTTCCACATATGCCATCATTTCAGCGACATTTTCAATATTCTTTTCAATTACGATTGTTCCTGCATCTAATTTTGCAATTTTTAACAGATTCTGTACAAGTGTTTCAATCCGGTCAAGCTCCTGTTCCGAAAGTTCCGTGAACTCATGAATTGTCGGTGTATCCTTCGCCTCTTCCTGCATGATTCCATTATATATATTCAGCGCGGCGAGCGGTGTTTTCAACTGATGAGAAATATTGGAAATCGTATCCTTCATAAATTTTTTGAACGGCCTTCGTTCTCCGCATGGGCATTCAAAATAGAAACCAGTGAGTTCACTTCATGAAACAAACGATACAATTCTCCCTCATCGTCACACTCAATCCGCGCGTTCCGATCTCCGGATATATAATCCTTAATCTGCAAAACCGCATCTTCCATTATCTTGTTCTGTTCACGAAAATATAAATACATGGACACAAAAACAGCAGTTCCCAGAGCCAGAGAAGACAGCAATACGCAGTAAACCGCGTAATGAAATCTGAGACTGACACAGATAACAGAAACTGCTGTAAACAGAATAAAAAATATCAGCACACGGGAAAAAAGCCTTTTAATCTTTTGATTTACCAGTATTCTCACAATCCGCACCTCATTCTATGACATTCCACTTATATCCCATACCACGGATTGTAATTATGTTGTGCGGATCAGCAGGATCATCCTCTACTTTTGTGCGCAGTCTGCGAATATATACTGTCAGAGTATTTGTGTCTATGTATTTCTCGTCGCAGTCCCAGAGTCTGCTCAATATCTGTTCCGGCGAAAGGATCATATCCGGATTTTCCATAAACAGACAAAGCAGCTTATACTCACCTGCCGTCAGGTCGATTTGTTTCCCGTTCTTGTAAACCTCCCCTTTCAGCCGCTGTATTGTAATTTTATTGGATATCATTTCTGCTTCCATCTGATTAAAATTCTCGCTTCTGCGCAGAAGTGCGTTTACCCTTGAAAGAAATACCGCAAGTTTAAACGGCTTCGTAATATAATCATCGCCTCCTATGTCAAGTCCCATAATAATATCTGTTTCTTCATCTGCCGCGGTAAGAAACATAATCGGCACTTTTGACAGTTTACGGATTTTTTGACAGATATCATATCCGGAACCATCCGGAAGTGATACATCCAAAATAACAAGGTCATACTTTCCATTCATCCATAACCGCTCTGCTTCAAGGCTCGTCCGGGCAACATCCGTCTCATACCCCTGCCTTTTCAAAGCAAAGGATAATCCGTTAATCAAACTCAAATCATCTTCTACAAATAAAATGCGCTTCATTCTTTTACCATCCTTATTCATTCATAGATTCCGCCGCCAGCGCTTTTGCTTTCTTTCTCATCTTCTGTTTCTCTCGGAGTTCCTTAAAAAATCCTGTCATCAGGCTGCTGCACTCCTCCTCCAGCACCCCGGTTTCCAGCTGTACCTGGTGATTGAACTGTTCCATCTGAAGAAGATTAAGGATCGAACCGGCGCATCCGGCTTTCGGATTCATGCAGCCTACAACAACTCTTGTTACTCGGGACTGCACGATGGCGCCCGCGCACATCTGACAGGGTTCGAGGGTTACATACAGGGTACAGTCTTCCAGACGCCAGTCTCCCATTTTTCTGCTTGCCTTTCTGATCGCCGCGATCTCCGCATGGGCAATGGGACTTTTGTCCGTGTTCCTACGGTTATAACCGCGTCCGATTATCTTTCCTTCGTGTACGATCACGCAGCCGATAGGAGTTTCATCCAGCTTATAGGCCTTCTTTGCCTGCCGTATCGCCTCACGCATGTATTTGATATCTGTCTTTTTCTGTTCTTCCGTAAGATCTGTCTTTTCTCTCTCCATGATTTTCCTTTCTGTCTCTGTTCTTTTTTCCCTTTCCGCTGAATAGATTAGTCGTAAAAGAGACAAGGCCAGAGGTAATCTATGAATACCGGTACTTATTATTTATATGAATACGAACACTCAAAACGCAGGAGAAATGTGGGGTTTATCCGGGTGTCCCGGCATTACCGGTCCTGTGTTCTTCAGATCAATGCCCGCGGTATTCCCGCCGGAAACGGCGCTGAACTGGAGCTGTACGCGTTCTACTGCGACGGCGTCGATGTATACGGGACACTGATCGCATCGCTGCCCTGTTACGGCCGGAACATAACAGCCCGCCTCCCAGTGACAGAAACCCGCTTCCCCCAGGGACGTCCTCTGATGCAGATCGACGGATTTCTTCTCCGGCTTCCGGGAACTGACCTGACTTTCTTCTGGATGGCTTCCGCTCTTTTCTTTGAGATTCACACGGACCGGTTCCATCTGGGTACCATCCCTGAAGCAGCCGAATCGCAGCCGTCCCCGCCGGACACGGTGAAAACAGTGGAAACTGACAAACCCACTGCTGAGTCAGCGGACGCAGGGGAAACAGCGGAAACTGACGAACCCACTGCTGAGTCAGCGGACGCAGGGGAAACAGCGGAAACTGATGAACTTCCAGCTGAGTCAGTGGACTCGGGGGAAGAGGCGGAAACTGATGAACTTCCAGCTGAGTCAGCGGAATCGGGGGAAGAGGCGGAAACTGATGAACTTCCAGCCGAGTCAGCGGACTCTTCCGCAACGGAGGGGATCGATGGAACTGACAAAACCGCGGAATGTATGTCCGGCATATCCGCCGCCGAACAAAAGGAGCCGCCGGAAGCAGAAGAACCCGCTCCCAAAGACAGGGAAGAAAACGATGCGCCGGATATGGAAGCGAATTCCGGCAGAGAAGAGCGTGAGACCTGCACTGTCCGTAAAATCTCCCGCCGAAGCCTGTCCGAACTTCCCAGACGGTTCTGGCATCTTGCCAACAACAGCTTCCTGCTGCACGGATACCAGAACTACGGTCACCTGATTCTGATTGAAGAGGATGGCCGCAGCTGGCTTGGGGTTCCCGGGACATATGATCTTCGCGAAGCACGGGCCGCCGATCTCTTCGGATTTCCGAAATTCTCCAGATCTTTCACTTCTCAGCTCGAGCTTACGGCGGATGAGCGGAATGACCGGGCGGATTTCGGATACTGGTGCCGGTGCGTCGGCCCATGTCCGGGCTCTAAATAATCCCGTTCATCTCCTGATACAGGCGCTTGGCGTAACTGTCGGTCATACCGCACACATAGTCCGTCACCAGGAGCAGGCGGAGATACAGTTTCTCCGCTTCTCCTTTTCCCTGCGCCTGGAGTCTGTATGCATTTTTATAATTGTCCGATATAAAGGATACCACTCTCCTGTCAAGCGTATCCTGACCGATATCCGTGTCATAATACAGCACTGCTCTGACCAGCCTGTCCATAAGGTAAGCGAGAATTGTAGATTCCGCGACTTCCATCTTGTAGATCGTCATGGAGGAAAATACATACCGGTAAGCCATGTCCCCCAGCAGATCCATCAGCTTTTCGCCAAATGTCCCATAAAACAGATCATGGCGAAAAGTCCCGGCCATAATGCGGTCATAATTGGAGGTAAATCCGAATGTAGCGCAGCTGATCAGGAATCCCTGCACACTGACGATCCAGTTTTTCACAGCATAGGACTCCGGACTGGCCACTCCCTTCTGCCTCCCTCTTTCATAGTACCGCCTCAGCTTCTCCAGCGGCCTGAAAGCGGTGTCAGCCCTCTCCTTTTCAATCATTTTATCAAGAGGTTCCAGTTTCTTTTCCAGTGTATAATATGTGATGAATCCTTTTACAAAGGCGTCTTCAATATCCGCGGTTTTATAGGCGATATCATCCGCCGCCTCCAGAATGTATGTAAGCGGATGCCGGTTCGAACCGGCTCCTGTCGCCCGGGTTACTTTTCTGAAAAGCTGCTCATCGGCAAAGTAATATCCCATCTTTTTGTTTTTGATATTTCCGCCTGTCTCATCGATCTCCGTGGACGGAACCGGATATTTGATAATTGTATTCAGAAGGGCGTAGGTCAGGTTCATTCCATGTTCATCTACCAGATAGTGCAGCCTTGTCACCAGTCGGAAGGCCTGCGCATTTCCCTCAAAATGATAGAAGTCCTGTTTCATCTGCTCGGTGAACATCTCATCCACCTTCTGCCCGCGGAATGTAATTTCAGGCAGATTGTGCATGAACCATTCGCGGATGGCCGTCTCACCGAAATGTCCGAAAGGCGGATTGCCTATGTCATGAATCAGCCCTGCGCACTGGAGGATGTGAGAGATATCTTCCTTCATCTGCGGGGTAAAACCTGAATTTTTTCTGTATTTCAGTATGTTTTCCCCGATATTCTGCCCCAGTGATTTTCCAAAAGAGGACACTTCGAGAGAATGTGTAAGTCTCGTCCGGATAAAATCACTTTTATCCAGAGGAAACACCTGTGTCTTATCCTGCAGCCTCCGGAAAGAAGCGCTTCCAATGATCCGGTGGTAATCTTTTTCGAATTCACTCCTGAGATCCGCTGATTTCACTCTTCCCGCGCTTTCCCGCTCCCGGGCGGGACATAACAGCGTCTTCCATTCCATCTCTCAACACTCCTTTCCGCTGTCGGTTCCGCTTTATAAAATACCCCGCATGCACTGCTGCGGGGTATCCTGTCCTTCTGTATGAATTCTTATGCTACATGCTTTCTCAATCCAGGTAGATGGGCGGCTCATAGGCGCTTCCAAGCAGAGCTTTCTTCCGCTCCTGAAGTCCAAGGAACGCCCACTCTGTCATATCTGTCCATTTGTGAAT
>CALWBC010000277.1 GCA_944375755.1 uncultured Mediterraneibacter sp.
CTGCCATATCTTCTCCTCCTGTATAATAGTTCTTTCGTCATTTCATCTTTCCGATACCGGCTTTTTTGAAAGCCGTTGGATATTATACTCTCAATCAGGAGCAGCCGCAAGAGCAATTCGCCCAAAAGCTGCGGTTCCGCTATTTTGTTCGTTAACGGGAAGGTCTCTGGCGAAAACAGAATTCAGACGGGATGAGTTTTTCGATTAGGGACGTTCAAAAACAGGGGACTGGTCCATCCGGCCGGAAAAGCATCGACAGTTTTTGTTTCCTCCAGAAACCTTCCTGTCAATCAACAAAATTAGTTTTCTCAAATAAGAGCGGCGCGGCTGAAAAATACTGAAATCTGAAGTTTCTTCCGGCCGCGCCTTGTTTTTCGGCAGCTGTTTATTCATTTACTTCCCGCTTGAATTACACAGAAACCAGCCCTATTTCAGGACCTTTTCTGCGGGGATGGTGATGTGGGGGTGACTTCGAAGGGAAATCCGCACACATCACCATCCCTGCAGAAATACATTCTGATTATTTTCTCTGGTTTCGTCTATTTTGAAATCAGCAGTTCATGCAATAATTCAGCGCTTCACATTAAACGCATCAAATCCCGGATAATCGGCGCTTTCTCCCAGCTCTTCCTCGATTCTCAGAAGCTGGTTGTATTTCGCCACACGCTCGCTGCGGCTTGGCGCTCCTGTCTTGATCTGGCAGGTATTAAGGGCAACCGCCAGATCCGCGATGGTCGTATCCTCCGTCTCTCCGGAACGGTGGGACGCGATTGCGGTGTACCCTGCCTTGTGGGCCATCTTGATCGCCTCAAGCGTCTCGGACACGGAGCCGATCTGATTTAATTTGATCAGGATGGAATTACCGCATCCCAGTTCAATACCTTTTTTCAGTCTCTCTGTATTGGTGACAAACAGATCATCTCCTACAAGCTGAACTTTTCCGCCCAGCTCTCTTGTCATGATCTGCCATCCTTCCCAGTCTTCCTCGTCCAGTCCGTCCTCGATCGAATAGATCGGGTATTTCTCGACCAGTTGTTTCCAGTGTTCCACAAGCTCAGCGGATGTAAATTTCTTTCCGCATTTCGGGAGAACATACTCCCCTTTCCGGCTTCCTTTCCATTCGCTGGAAGCCGCGTCCATTGCCAGTACAAAATCTTTGCCCGGTTCATACCCTGCCTGTTTCACTGCCTCGAGAATGTATTCAATGGCTTCCTCATCGCTTGCAAGATCCGGGGCAAATCCGCCTTCATCTCCCACGGATGTAGCCAGCCCTTTTGATTTGAGAAGAGACTGAAGGGCATGGAATACTTCCGTACACCATCTGAGCCCTTCCTGAAAGCTGTCGGCGCCTGCCGGCATAATCATGAATTCCTGTACGTCAACGGTATTGGCCGCGTGTGCCCCGCCGTTTAAAATATTCATCATCGGTACCGGCAGCCGGTTGGCGTTGACTCCGCCCAGAAAACGGTACAGTGGAATATCAAGGGACTGTGCCGCAGCCCGGGCGCACGCAATCGATACCGCGAGAATGGCGTTTGCTCCCAGTTTTGATTTGTCTTTTGTCCTGTCCGCACGGATCATGGCACGGTCCACCGCATAGATATCACTGGCGTCCATTCCGCAGAGAGTCTCGTTAATCACAGTGTTAATATTCCGAACAGCATTTGAAACACCTTTCCCTCCGAATCGGCTTTTGTCATTATCCCGAAGTTCAAGCGCCTCGAACTCTCCGGTGGAAGCACCGCTGGGCGCCGCTCCTCTCGCGACAGTTCCGTCAGCCAGATGTACTTCCGCCTCTACCGTAGGATTCCCCCGGGAATCGATGATCTCCCGGCCAATTACTTTTTCAATTTCTAAATAATCCATCACTTTGTTCTTCCTTTCCGGGTAAACAGCCTCTGCCCCGGCTCAGGAATGGGGCAAAGGAGTTTACATGATTCATTCACATACAGTTAGTTATATCTAACTATATGTATCATATCAGAATCAGAACTTGTTTTCAACCGTTTTATTGAAATTGATTATCAATTACTTCTTATTATCCGGATATGCTGTCATTCTATGCCAAAAGAAGGAAAGTTATACATGCTTTTCGTTTCAAAGAAAAAGAGAATCCCGCGCCGCAGAATTCTCTTTCTTCCCCGCTCCCTACAAGAGCGCGGCAAGTTTCTCCACATCTTCCATTTTCGTTGCCCAGCTTGTCGCGAACCGGACTACCGTATGTGTTTCATCCTTCTTCTCCCAGAAGCTGAACACGACATCCTTCCTCAATTGCTCCATCCGCTCATTTTCAAGCACGATGAAGATCTGGTTTGTCGGAGATTCCAGATAGAATTCATATCCTTTATCCCGGAAACATTCTTTCAGCCGCTCTGCTGTCTCGAGTGCATTTCTGCCGGTTTCAAAGTAAAGACCTTCCGTAAAGAGGGCATCAAACTGAACCCCTGTCAGCCTTCCCTTTGCCAGCAGCGCTCCCCGCTGTTTGATCCTGGTCACAAAATGCATCGGAGTGTTTTCCTTTGTAAATACGACCGCCTCCCCGCAGAGCGCTCCCACTTTCGTCCCTCCGATATAGAAAACATCACAGTACTCCGCCACATCCGGCAGTGTCACATCCGTCTCGTTCGCGGCCAGCCCATAGCCCAGCCGTGCTCCGTCCAGATAGAGGGGAATCCGGTATTCGGAACAAATATCCGAGAGTTCTGCCAGCTCTCCTTTGGTATAAAGCGTCCCATACTCCGTAGGATGAGAGATATAAACCATTCCCGGGAATACCATATGCTCATGATTTTCGTCTCCGTAAAAGGAACTCAGATAGTCCGCAAGCGTATCTGCCGACAGCTTTCCCTGCTCCTGGGGAAGGGAAATCACCTTGTGTCCTGACACCTCAATCGCCCCGGCCTCATGGGTACCGATATGTCCGCTCTGCGCGGCGATCACACCTTCATAGGGATGAAGCATGGCGCTGATCACACACTGGTTCGTCTGGGTTCCCCCGGTCAGAAAATAAATTTCAGCGTCCGGACACCCACAGGCTTTTCTGATTTTTTCTTTTGCGGACCGGGTGTATGGATCCATCCCGTAACCGGGCAGCTGTTCCATATTGGTCTCTATCAGCTTTCCCAGTACTTTTTCATGGGCTCCCTCGGAATAATCGTTTTCAAAATACAGCATTACTTTTTCCTCCCGGTCTGCTTTCTCTTTTTCCGGGCCGGCTTTTTCCTGACGCTGTACCCGAATGTTCCCAGTTTTTTCCCAAGTGCCATGTACTCACCATGAGAGTATGCCAGCAGCCCGGTTTTATTCAGCTCAAATCTGCCTTTCTCATCCAAATGGGAATCATCCACCTGTACACCGGTCACTTCCGCCAGAAACATATGATGGCTTCCCAGTTCGTCCACCCGCACCACACGGCACTCGATATTAACAGGAGATTCCGCTATCACCGGAGCATACCTGAGTGTTTCCGCTTTCGCGGGAGTCAGACGGCATTCCTTCCACTTGTCCGTGTCACGCCCGGAGCGGACACCGCAGTAATCTGTAGCGTGGATCAGTTTCTGCGTCGTAAGGTTAATCACAAACTCCCCGCTTTCCCGGATCATCTTGTAGGAATAACGCTCCGGACGTACGGAAATATATACCATGGCCGGATTGGTGCACACGGTTCCCGTCCATGCGATCGTAAGAATATTGCTGTTTCCTTCCCTGTCCGCTGTGCTGACCATGACCGCAGGCAGGGGGTAAAGCATATTTCCCGGTTTCCACAACTGTTTTGACATCGCGATATTCTCTCCTTTTCCTGTTTGCATCGTTCCTTTTCTACTGCTGAAGCGCTCCCACAAGAGTAGGCACAAGCTGTTTCTTTCTTGATACCACTCCTTTGAGCATGATCTCCCCTGTGTCTTCCGGAAGATCGTAAGCCGTAAGAATCTTCTCCCGAGCCTCCGGTCCGCAGCAGAGAAGTTCGGATGACTCGGTCAGAATGTTTGTCAGCATGAAGAAGATCATATTCAGTCCGTGATTCGCTCTTGCCCTTTCCAGATGGGGCTCCACGATCTCCTTGATCTCTTTTAATTCGTCCGCGCTCATGGAGTTCACCTGTCCCACTCCGAATACCGTATCATTCACCGTAAACTGCTTGAAATCAAGGAAGCAGATCTCCTCCGCGCTCTTTCCTTTCAGGTTGCTGCCCGCATTGAACATCGCCTGTGCCAGAGGCTCAATCTCGATTCCTGCAATGGAAGCGAGGGCTTTTGCCGAACTTTCATCCAGGCCTGTACAGGTGGGGGAACGGAACATCAGTGTATCCGAGATAATCGCGGAACACAGAAGCGCCGCGTTGGTCGGATCCACCTGAACGCCGGCTTCCTGATACATCTGATAGACAATGGTTGCCGTACATCCCACCGGCTGGTTCCGGAAAAATACCGGTCCCATCGTCTCGATACTGCTCAGTCTGTGGTGATCTATGATCTCAAGCACTTCCGCTTCCTCCACTCCTTCCACAGCCTGATTCTTCTCATTATGATCCACCAGAATAACCTGTTTCTTCTTCACGTTAAGAAGACGTCGTCTGGAAATCAGACCGAGGAATCTGCCTTTATTATCCACGATCGGGAAGTCACGGAATCTCTTCCGCGCCATTACTTCCTTGACATCATCCACATAGTCTTTCATCTTGAATGTCACCAGATTCTCCCTGGTCATGAAATACTTAACAGGTATACTCTGATTGATATGCTGTGCGGCCGTAAACGCATCCAGCGGCGTCCGGATAATGACGATCTGACGTTCCTGTGCCTGCCGGATAATCTCATCGGGAACCGGAGCGTTCTGACAGACCACCATACAGCTCGCATCCTTTTCCACCGCACATTTCTGGGCATCAATTCTGTCCCCCATAATCACCAGGTCATCCTTGGCGATAAACTCTGACATAAGGACGCGGCTGGACGCGGCAATCGCGACCTTTCCCTTGAGGAGATAACTGTGTTCATTTCCGGTAACCACTTCCCCTTCCACCGCTCTGGCGATGTTGCGGTACTGCGTGCGCGCCTTGGAAAGTATTGTACTGTCGTACACATCCATGTATGTCTTGGCAATGTCTCCGATTGTAATCAGCCCCTCCAGTTTTCCGTTCCGGGTAACCGGAAGTGTATGTATATTGGACTCTCTCATCTTCTCCCATGCGGTCCGGATCGAAACACTGCTCTTTAATCCTTCTACTTCTTTTAACTCCACATCTTTTATCTGCTCTCTCAGATCAGATAAAAGTCTGGGCACTTTAACGCCGAAACGATCCAGAACATACTGGGTTTCCTCATTCAGCTGTCCCGCCCGCCTGGGCTCATGGATCTTTCCGGTGATTTTTGTCTTAAGAGATGCGTAGGCGATTGCGGAACAGATGGAATCTGTGTCCGGATTTTTATGGCCTACCACATATATTTTTCTGTCTTTTTCTCTGCTCATACTGTCTGACTCCTGTTTCACGAATATTTGTTATTAAAATCTTGCCATTTTTTACGCGGATAGTCAACCCGGTTTTTTATTGTAACAGCTCGGTCACGGGATTGTCCAGAAGAGAAAATAAGCCCCCAATGACCTGTTGTGTTTTTCCGCCGATTTATGATATACTGTTTTTATATGAATATCAAATTTAAATGAGGTGCTGTACAATGAGTGAAGAAATGAAAGAAGAATTACAGGAAAACGAAACCGTTGATACCGCGGCTGAAACTCCGGCAGAGGAAACTGCCGCTGAGAAGACCACAGAGACAATGGCTGACTACGAAGATCATTTTGACGACGCCAACCCATGGAACCGGGTTATCGAATATATGGAAAACAAAACAGTTCTTCCCGTAAAAGTAGAAGGAATTGTAAACGGCGGCGTCATCGTCATGGTAGAAGGCCTCAGAGGATTCGTTCCCGCTTCCAAACTGTCCCTGACCTATATCGAGGATCTGGAGACTTACCTTCTCAAGGACATCGAGGTTCAGGTCATCGATGTGGATCAGTCCAAAAACCGTCTCGTTCTCTCCGCCAGGGAAATCCTTAAAGAGAAAGAGAGAAAGGCACGCGAAGAGCAGATCGCGAACCTGAAAATCGGCACGGTTCTTGAAGGAACTGTAGAGACGCTTCAGAACTATGGAGCTTTCGTCAAGCTGGAAAACGGGCTTTCCGGACTTGTACATGTGTCACAGATTTCTCAGAAACGTGTAAAACTTCCTTCCGATGTACTTGCTGTCGGCGATAAAGTCACAGTAAAAGTAATCGGAATCAAGGATGGCAAAGTCAGCCTGAGCATGAAAGCTCTCGAGGAAGCAAAGGAAGAGCCGGAAGAAAAAGTTGTTATTCCGAAGAGCGAGGACATCGGAACAAATCTCGGAGATCTCTTCAAGAACCTGAAAATTCAGTAATGTGATCCGAAAAAGATGGGATATCGCAGCTGCGATATCCCTTTTTCATGCTTTCATTCTTAAGCGCACACACTCCCGAGAATCTCTTCCAGAGCGTTCTTGCTGCTGGTATGACACCGGATTACATCTGCATTGCATCTCCCGGCTTCTTCAACCGCGCACCGTACCATTTTATGCGACACCGTATTTGTAAAAAGCACAATCAGATCCGGACTGCCGATCTGTTTGCTCAGGCTCGCCGACATCTGGGTAAATACCTTCGCCTTACAGTTGAACTGTTTACAGATTTTCTTATACTGGCAGACCATTCTGTCATGTCCGCCTATTATAACAACACTCATATAAAACCTCCTGGAACAAAATAAAGATGATTGAATGCCCACTGGTTAGTCTACGCTAACTTATAGCAGTATCATACATCATTTTCTATCCCATGGCAAGTCATTTTTGATATTTGTTCTCATTATTCTTTTTTATAGCTTATATCTATATATCGTTTTCCAGCTCGGACCGTCTTTTTTTCGACAGAAACGGCACGGCAAACAGAATCGCCTTGCACACATTGTCAGCGATCATACAATACCACACCGCGCGCAGTCCGAGATGCCATACATTGACGCAGAAGAATGTGAACAGAATCCTGACACACCACATTCCCGCTGTCTCAACAAAAAAGGCATATCTGGTTTTTCCAAGTCCGTAAAAAATTCCTTCCAGCACAACCATAAGTCCGAAAAACGGCTCCGACACAGCAACCAGGCGCAGCATTTCCGCTCCCAGAGCAACCACTCTTTCACTCGGTGAAAAGAGCCCCATAAGAGGCGACGCTCCCAGATACAGAATCACGCCGCTGACACACATAATACAGACTGTGAGCAGCACGCTTAAAACGCCTACTGTCTTTAGCTTTTTCACGTTTCTCTCTCCACGGGCATTTCCGATCAGAGTAGATGCCGCGGAGCGCAGACCGTATCCCGGAACATAGAAAATCGTTTCCGCGGTAACCGCAATGGAATGGGCTGCAAATACCGTTGTGCCCATTCCGGATACCAGTCCCGCAAACATGACATATCCGAAGCAGGATACCACGCTCGTCCCCAGCACGGGAAGTCCGGTTACGGCGCACGCTTTCAGAAGCGTCCTGTCCGGTGAAAACTCCCGCCACTCCCAGCGAAGCCATCCCCTGCGCCGGCATGCAGCGAACATCAGCACCCCTGATACGGTATACGATATTGCCGAGGCAATGGCAGCTCCGATTACGCCCATGTCTGCCATATAGATCAGAATATAGTTAAATATGATATTCATGCAGTTGGCGCCCACATTAATCACCATGGGAGTCCTTGTATCCTGAATAGCCCGAAGCGCC
>CALWBC010000278.1 GCA_944375755.1 uncultured Mediterraneibacter sp.
AGGGGTCAAGGAGAAGTTTTGTCCTGTCAAACCGGAGTCCCTTTTTCTCATCATAAGGTCCGTCCAGCCGATAGGCGTACTCAAATTCTTCGACATCCACTCCGAAGACGATCATGGAGTAGACGAATCCAATCTTGTAGTTTTCGGGAAATTTCAGGACGGCGTAAGGCTCTTCGGCCTCCCGGTGGAAGAGCAGAAGTTCACAGGATGTGGCTCCGTGAGACTGGATGGTAAAATTTACGCCGCCGGGTATAATCGTAGCTCCGAAAAAACGGAAGAATCCCGGGCGTACCTGAAACCCGTCAATCGTGTCCAGCGGTTTGAGCTGGCGTCCCGGAACGAGTACCAGGTCAGATGTATGCAGTGACATAAGGTCATCTCCTTTTGAGCTGCGGAATGCGACAAAGCATTCCGGCATGAAATTCAAGTCGGTTCATTATCAGTCTGGCGTACGGACAGCGTGAGGCGCGCCCCGGCTTCCGTACGGTTTTATTATAGACCATAAAAAGAAGAAAGCAAAGGAAAACAGTCCGGTTCCCTCTTATAATAATATATAAGTATTAATGAAGAATGTACGGGGAAAGGTTCTTGACTTTTCCGACAGGTTTAATTTATGCTGTATGGGTAATGTGGGACAGACTGTGAAAAGCGCGGATCTGTTTCAGATGGAACGAAATAAAGGAGGATGTTGAATGGGCGGATTTTTTGGCGTGACATCGAAAAATGATTGTGTACTTGAACTTTTTTACGGGGTGGATTATCATTCCCATCTCGGAACCCGCAGAGGCGGTATGGCAGTGTATGGAGAGAGCGGTTTTAACCGCGCGATTCACAATATAGAGAACTCTCCTTTCCGTACAAAGTTTGAGCGGGATGTAGAGGAACTGGAGGGAAATCTCGGTATCGGATGTATTTCAGATTATGAGCCGCAGCCTCTTCTGCTTCAGTCCCATCTTGGCAGTTTTGCGATTACAACGGTGGGAAAGATCAACAATCAGGATGAAATCCTGGAAAAAGCATATAAAGACGGGAGAACACATTTCCTCGAGATGAGCGGCGGACAGATCAACGCTACGGAGCTGATCGGCTCGCTGATCTGCAGGAAGGCCACACTTGTGGAAGGAATACAGTATGCCCAGGAGATGGTAAAAGGCTCCCTGACTCTGCTGATTCTGACAAAGGACGGTATCTATGCGGCGCGTGACCGCTACGGAAGAACCCCGGTCGTGATCGGAAAAAAAGACGGTGCCCACTGTGTGTCTTTTGAGAACTTTGCGTATCTGAATCTTGGTTATGAGCACTATAAGGAACTGGGACCGGGTGAGATCGTATTTATCACGCCGGAGAGCGTGGAGACAATGGTTCCGCCCCGGGACGAGATGAAGATCTGTTCTTTCCTGTGGGTATACTGTGGATATCCGACTTCTTCCTATGAGGGAGTCAACGTGGAAGAGATGCGTTACCGCTGCGGAAGCATGCTGGCGAAGCGGGACGGAGACAGCGTGCATCCGGATATTGTGTCAGGCGTGCCGGATTCCGGAGTGGCGCACGCCATCGGCTACGCGAATGAATCAGGCATTCCGTATGCGAGACCGTTTATTAAGTATACGCCCACCTGGCCGAGATCTTTTATGCCGACCAATCAGAGCCAGCGTGATCTGATTGCCCGCATGAAGCTGATTCCGGTGCAGGCGCTGATTGAGAACAAGAAGCTTCTCCTGATCGATGATTCGATTGTCCGTGGAACTCAGCTTCGGGAGACGACGGAATTCCTCTACCGCAGCGGCGCGAAGGAGGTACACGTAAGACCTGCGTGCCCGCCTCTTGTGTATGGATGCAAGTTTTTGAATTTCTCCCGCTCCAAGTCCGACATGGAGCTGATTACGCGAAGAGTGATCCGGGAGCAGGAAGGAGACAACTGCCCGGTGGAAGTGCTGGAAGAGTACACCAATCCGGATTCCTGCCGGTACGCGAAAATGGTCGAGGAGATCAGAAAGATTCAGAACTTTACCACACTGAGATTCCACAGGCTGGATGATCTCCTGGAATCCATCGGCATTGAGCCGTGCAAAGTATGCACGTACTGCTTTAACGGGAAGGAGTAATGTGGTATACTAGCTTTGTGATGCGCCGTTTCTGTCCGCAGAAACAGGCGAATAATGTACAGAGAGAAGGTATTTGAATATGTCAGAAGAACAGAACACAAACGGCTGCACAGAAGAATCCTGTGCGGGCTGTGCGCATGCAGATTCCTGCAGCAGTAAAAAAACAGATTTCCGCGAGCCGGCAAACATGTACTCATCCATCAAGAGAGTGATCGGTGTTGTGAGCGGAAAAGGCGGTGTCGGAAAATCACTTGTCACGGCATCTCTTGCGAGAATGATGCGGGAAAAAGGATATACGGTAGGTATTCTTGACGCTGATGTCACGGGACCGTCCATACCGAAGATGTATGGTGTGCATGACAAGGCGCGGGGAACGGAGGACTCCATACTTCCGTGTATTGCCAAAGATGAGACAAGAATCATGTCTGTAAACCTGCTTCTGGAAGACGAGTCTGCTCCGGTAATCTGGAGAGGACCGATTATTGCCGGTGTGGTGAAGCAGTTCTGGACGGATGTTCTGTGGGGCGATATTGATTATCTGTTTGTGGATATGCCGCCTGGAACAGGCGATGTGCCGCTGACTGTGTTCCAGTCTCTTCCGGTGGACGGTGTGGTAATCGTTACATCGCCGCAGGATCTGGTTCAGATGATTGTAAAGAAAGCAGCGAACATGGCGGAGCAGATGAACATCCCGGTACTGGGAATCGTGGAAAACTACAGCTATGTGAAATGTCCGGACTGCGGCCGGGAGATCAAGATATTCGGAGAGAGCAACATTGATGCTGTTGCCGAAGAGATGGGTGTGCCGGTACTGGGCAAGATGCCGATCGATATGGATCTGGCGAAAGCCGTAGAGGACGAGCGGTTCTATGAGGTGACGAACCCGTACCTGAAAGAAGTAGAACTGTAAAGAGACAGGACAGCAAAGAAGATAACGAGATGGAAGAGCGGATATTCAAAATGATGTTGCTGAATATCCGCTCTCTTTAGAAAACGATATGACGCAGGAGGAGAATCGGCAATGGTAGGAGAAAGAATTTTAATCTGGCAGGAAGGAGAATATCAGTATCCGGCCGCATATGGTTTTGTTCCTTTTATGATCAGTTATATTCACGAGGATAAGCAGATCCGTCCGGGGATGGTAGTTGTGCCGGGCGGCGCATACAGAGGTGTTTCTCCGTCGGAAGGACATATTGTGGCGGAAGAGTTTTACCGTGCGGGATACAATGTATTTGTTCTGGTCTACACGGTTAATCCGGTAGATGAGCCGCTGAAGCTTCAGCCTCTGAATGACATTTCAAGGGCCGTGCGGATGGTGAGAAGCCGTGCGGAGGAACTGCATATCGACAGCAGCCGCATCGCTGTGTGCGGATTTTCCGCGGGAGGACATCTGGCTGCCAGCCTGTGCGTGCACTACAGTGATATCGAAGACAAAGATCCGGTGTACGGGGCGTTTTCCAACCGCCCGGACGCGGCGATCCTTTCCTATCCGGTTATCACATCGGGAACTTATACCCACGGCGAGTCCATGATCGCGCTTCTCGGCGAAGAAGCGGATGAAGAAGAACTGGAGTATATGAGTCTGGAAAAACATGTGACAAAGGATACCCCGCCCTGTTTCCTGTGGCAGACAGTGACGGATGAGGCGGTACCGGTTGAGAACAGCTATCTGTTCGCGATGGCGTGCAGGAGGGAAGGAGTCCCATTTGCCCATCATGTGTTCTCGGATGGAGTACACGGGCTGTCTCTGGCCACGGAGCAGTGGCTGGAAAGAGACTTCGGACATCCTTATACGATGGAGCAGATTAAACTGCTGACTGATGCGGTGATGCGCGGGGAGACCCCGTATACAGAGGAACAGGGAAGAGTGATCATGCATGCTACCGGCCTGGACGGAAGCAAAAAGGAAAAATGGGATCCGGAGACAAAGGAAAAGATACGGATCACGCTCAGGGAAGTCGGAGTCTGGCCGAAGCTGGCTGAGAGCTGGCTGGACAGACAGTGGACGGAAATGCGATAGAGAAAGATAAAGGAGAGTGGAGCATGAGATTATTATTTATCCGGCATGGAGATCCGGACTATGTACATGATACGCTGACGGAGAAAGGGCGCAGGGAAGCGGCGCTTCTGGCGGAGGCAGCGCCGGATCTCCATCTTGGGGAGTGTTGTGTCTCGCCCCTTGGAAGAGCCCAGGACACTGCGGCCTACAGTCTGAAAAAACTCGGAAAAACAGCGGCCACACTTGGATGGCTCCGTGAGTTTCACGCGGAAGTTGATTTGAATGCGACACCGCAGCTGCTGGAAGCTTATCCGACAACAGCTGTGGTGGATGGGAAATATATCCGGAAAAGTGTCTGGGATGTAATGCCTTCCTATCTGATGAAGCACACAGATTGTCTGGATACGGTGCGGTGGAGAGAATCTGATATCTGCCGGAATACGAATGCTGTGGAACTATATGATCAGGTGATCGAGAAGTTTGACCAGTTCCTGGCGGATCGCGGATATGTAAGAGACGGGATCTGCTATCGGGTGGAGAAGGAAAGCACGGATACGGTAACTTTTTTCTGCCATTTCGGGATTACCTGCGTACTTCTGTCAAGACTGTGGAATGTTTCGCCTTTTGCCCTGTGGCAGGGCATTGCCCTGGCACCGACTTCCGTGACGGAGGTCGTGACAGAGGAGAGGCAGCAGGGAATCGCGTATTTCAGAGGCTTGCGGATCGGAGATATTTCTCATCTGTATGCGGGAAAAGA